>JAPUIH010000079.1 GCA_027297205.1 SAR324 cluster bacterium
CGCCTCCGCAACCAGGATGCCGATTCCAGTTTTCCGCAGAACCCGAAATGCATCCTCGTCCGTCCTGTCATCCCCAAGGAAAAACGGCAATGCGTCCGGCCCATCGAGCTTCAGCATCCGCAGGAGCGAATTCACCGCACGGCCCTTGTCACAATCCACCGCCGGAAGAATCTCGTACACCATCTTACCGCTGGACCCGCGCAATTTTGGATAGCGCCCCGTGACCTCCAGCACGGCCTGCTCCACCCGTGGCCTCTGTGCCTCCGCGACCAGCCGGTAATGAACGGCAACGGAAAACTTTTTCGATTCCACCAGCACGCCCGATATACCCCGCAGACCTTCCCGCAGTTGGCCTTCCATCTCGCGCAGCACCCCAATGAACGGCTCCCCCTGGCCAGGCAAACTTTCGCCATCCGGCCCCGCAATGTCGAAGCCATGACTTCCGGCGTAAGCCACGTTGTCCAATGCCACCAGCGCCTCCACATCCCCCCTGTCCCGTCCGCTTACAACCGCGACCGCGCAAAGTCCCGTCAGCTTGCGCAGGATTTCCCGCATCCCGCCGGAAAGAGTGGCCAGCTCGGGCCGCTCCACGATGGGGGTGAGGGTGCCATCGTAATCCAGAAACAGGGCCACGCGCTTGTCCGCCATCGCGCGTGCGATTTCCTCAAGGGACTCCTTGGCCAGTACAATCATCGTAACCGCCTCATCAGGCTCTGTCTGGCACCAAGCCGATACATGAGGGGAGATGCTCCCGGGCGCAACTGCGCATGCAAGCGCGCGGGCGAAACCGCTTCACAACCATGGTAAAGGCGCGCAGCAGCAGGCTGTTTTAGCCATCAGTCGTAGAGCCTCTATTTTAGCGGAGAGAGAGGGATTCGAACCCCCGGTGCCCTTACAGGCACAACAGATTTCGAGTCTGCCGCATTCGACCAACTCTGCCATCTCTCCGATTAATGAGATCAGTTACTTAGAGTAAAATTGAATTTCCTGAAAATCGCTTGGTAGCTGAACCGGTAGCTGGCTGAGCAAAGTTATTGATATCATTAACAATAACGGCAGAAATTCGACCACCTCTGCCATCTCTCCGATTGCATAAATAGGGGGATTTACGGCGAATTGCGATTTTTAAAAAATTCCTCTGGGAACTGCTGCGGAAGCTGGCCTGTCACACCGCCATCCCGTGCCGCGGCAAGGTTCTGGTGGATAGCCCTTGTCACGCCGCGGCGTCATGCTGGGGCCCATGCAGCGGGCCGAAGAATTTTTATCAGCCAGGTGAGATGCTTCACTTCGCCCTTCGACTCCGCTCAGCACAAGCTCAGAATGACATAACAGCGGATTCCCAAGCACAATTATCGGTTTTCTCCAACACAGGCTAATCCCCAGCCTTCCTGACGTCTTGCTCGGTCTCGGCTTCCGACCGGCGGCGTCTGAACATATCCATCATGTTGCTAATCAGGTCCACGGGGATGGGCACAATGGTGGTGGTGTTGTTGGGACCGGTAATTTCGATCAAGGTCTGCATAAAACGCAATTGCACCGCCACCGGGTCCTGACCGAGGATATCGGCCGCATTGCGCAGATGCTGCGCGGCCATCTCTTCCGCCTTGGCCAGGATTATCTTCGCCCGGCGGTCCCGTTCCGCCTCGGCCTGGCGGGCGATGCTGCGCTGCATTTCCTTGGGCAGGTCTACATCCTTCAGTTCCACCTGCGAGACCTTGATACCCCAGGGGTCCGTATGCAGATCGAGAATTTCCTGCAATCGCCGGTTGATCACATCCCGATCGGAAAGCACTTCGTCCAACTCCACCTGCCCCACCACCGCCCTCAGGGTGGTTTGGGCCAATTGCCCGGTGGCATAAAGAAAGTCCTCTACTTCGATGATGGCTTTCATGGGGTCCACCACCCGGAAATAGTTGACCGCGTTGACTTTCATGGAAACGTTGTCCTTGGTGATCACATCCTGGGGGGGAATATCGAGCACGATCGTGCGCAGGCTGACCCGGCGCATTTTGTCCACCAGAGGAATGAGCAGAATCAAACCTGGCCCCTTTACGCCAATGGCGCGGCCCAACCGGAATATTACCCCCCGCTCGTATTCGGGCAAAATCCGAACCGCGGCGATCAATATCCCCAACACAACGACAACTGAAACTCCAATGGCAATCAGCATGATGGCCTTTCCCCGTCAGACGGCCGCATCCGGTTGATGCGGCTCAATAACCGATTCTCGTTCATATTGTTCGACCCGCAACACCAGCCCATCCACCTCTGTAACACTTACCCGTTCCCCCACGCGCATCGCCACTTCCGCCCTGGCTGTCCACAGCTCACCGTTCAGGAACACCTTACCGTCGCTGTCCGGGGCAATGTCCTCGCGTACCTCCGCCACCTGACCGACCAGGTTGGACTGAAACGAGCGTGGTGGAACATGAAAACTCTTCACCAACAGCCGGCCAATGACCAATGTGACCACACCCACCGAGGCCACCGCGGATATAATCACCGGCAATGACACGCGCAGATCGGTCTGGGACTCGTCGAGCAGAAATACCGAGCCAACGAGCAGGCTGGCCAGTCCCCCAATCCCGAGCACTCCAAAGCTCGGCACAAAGGATTCCGCCACCAGCAAGGCCACGCCCAACAGCATTAAACCCAGCGCACCGTAACTGACCGGCAAGGTTTGCATGCCCACCAGGGCGATCAGCAGGGAAATCGCCCCCAGGATGCCCGGAAGATACATGCCAGGATTGGAAAACTCGATATACAACCCCACCAGACCCACGATCAGAAACAGAAAGACCAGATTGGGATTGCTCACCAGAGCCATGAAACCCTGGGAAAAGCTCATATCCCGATAGAGTATCGGCCGTCCCACGGTGCTCAAGGTGCGTGAATCGGTTTTGCTGAAGCGCACGACGCGCCCGTCGAGTTGCTCCACCAGATCCGTCAGATCATCGGCGATCAACTCCACCACGTTCAATTCCAGCGCCTTGCGGGCGGTGATGGACTTGGATTCCCGTACGGAGGAGATGGCCCATTCCACGTTGCGCCCTCTCAATTCCGCTACGGATTCGATAAAAGCCGAGGTATCGT
>JAPUIH010000008.1 GCA_027297205.1 SAR324 cluster bacterium
AAAAATCAGGGTCGCCGAAAAAACCAAGGCGAAGAAACCCATCATTAAAGTGAGTAACAGTTCTTCCTTGCGCGACGCTACAGCCGCGGCCAGCATGCGCATGGCGGAGCTATAGCGGGCTAGCTTGGCGATACGGAACAAGCGGGTAAGCCGCAGCAATCGTACCATGCGCAGGTCCAGCCCCAGAAAATAGAGAAAAAACGGGAGGATCGCTGCCAGGTCCACGAGCAGCATGGGTTGGAGGGCATAACGCAAGCGTCCCCCCAGCGAGCTGCGGCCTGTGGCGGTGCAGCTCCATAGGCGCAGCATGTACTCCACGGTAAAGATAATCACCGAGGTTATCTCAACCACCTCAAAAAACGTGCCGTGGAGGTCGTGCAGGCCTGGCACGGTTTCTAGCACGGAGATGACGCCATTGATCAGAATAAGGGAAATAATGAAGCCGTCCACTATACGGCTGGCTTTGTCGTCCGAATCGCCTGGCTCCAGCAGCCGGAAGACCGTATGCTTGAGGTCTGACATGGTGCTCCGCGGTTGAATGATCTACGCTTGGTACCTAAAAACCCGTTGATTTACGGTGGCATTCTATTGACCTGCGCCCATATTGTACCACTCTACGGAACTTCCAGGTCACGTGGGTGCCACCATGTTTATGACGCCCCGCCCACCTTCGCGCAGGGCTTTCCCAACGGCGTTCCAAGGCCTGAAAAAGTTCGGGGGAAGTGCAAGTTTGTGGGAGGGTTTCGATAAAGCTATTTTGCATACTTGAAAATATAGGCAGCGCCGGCAGCGGTACCGCCGGTGTCCTCAATCTGGCCCGGTCAAGGAGGAACGGCTTGAAAAAGACCAAGTACACCCCCGGAGCAGATCATCTGGGGGCTCCCCACGTCAATCCTTTCTCGATCTCGCTAACCATGCTAAGTTTTGCGTGATCTTTGTGATCCTTATTCGATTCTGGCCGAAGTCACAGGAACGCGGGGCGGGTCTAATCCCGTTGTCACAACCGCGAGTCATTGCGCAAACGAGGTTTCCCAACCGGGGTTTCGGAAACCGGCTCCGGTAAAATCGCAAGCGGCGGCCCTGCAAATCCTTCATTACCACGGAAAAAAAACATGAATGATATGGTCGTTGTCCTTGGGCTGCTCTTGGGCAGCGCAACCTTGCTAGCCGTAATCCTGAAATTTCTCAAACAATCCAATTTCATCGCCTTCATCGTCGTAGGCATGGTGGCCGGCCTGTACCGGGAGCAGGTTCAAATTCCGGCGGAGCTGCTGGAAATCTTTTCCGAAATCGGAATCATCATGCTCCTGTTCATGGCCGGACTGGAGGTGGATATCAAGAGCTTCCTGAGGCGGTGGCGGCTGGTCCTCATCAACGGTTTGGGCCAGATCGTTTTGCTCATGTTGCTGGGATTGGGGCTGGGGCGGTTTTATGTGGGTATTGACAGTGCCGGTACGCTGATCTTTTTCGCCCTTTGTTTAACTCTTTCCTCCACCATCATTGTCTTGGGCATGCTCAAGGAAAGAAAGGAACTCGAATCGCTGCACGGTCAAATCGTGCTCGGTCTGATGGTGATCCAGGATGTAGTGGCGGTGCTGGCCCTCTCATTGTTGAAAAGTATCGCGGCTGAAGCCCCCCTGCTGGTGGAAATCCCGCTGGTTTTTTTCAAAATGGCCGTGTTAATCGCCATCCTGGCGTTCCTTTCCAAGTTCGTCTTGGGTAGGGTCTTCCGTTATTTGGCGTCCTCCTCCGAAATGCTGTTTATCGGCACGCTCGGCTATTGCATGGGCATCGCGGCGCTGTGCGAGTTGTTCCACTTCTCCGCGGAAATCGGCGCGTTTTTTGCCGGGGCCTCCCTGGCGTTCTTGCCCTACCGCCTGGAGATCGAGGATAAGGTCGAGCCGCTCAAGGCTTTCGGGTTGATCCTGTTTTTTATCGCCCTTGGCTACAACCTGCGCTTCAAGCCGGAAATGCTTGGCGCTCTGCTTGATGTGGCGGTGCTGACGGCTTTCGTAGTGGTCGGAACGCCGGTCATCATGTTGTTTTTAGGTTGGGTGGCACGGCTCAAGGCACGCCCGGCGCTGCTGATCGGTGGGACCATCAATCAAATTTCCGAATTTTCGCTTATCCTGGCCACGCTCTGTTTCCAGGCAGGCGTTTTCGATGAATCCATGTTCACCTTGATCACTCTTACCTGCCTGGCCACTTTTATGCTGTCTTCCCTCGGCCACCAGTACATGAGCCAGTGCTACGAGGCGACTCGCGCACTGTGGCAATTTATAGACCGCCACGGCATTCCCTATCAAATTGAAGGCCATACGGATTTCAAATTCGAAAACCATGTGGTCATCGTCTCATTCAATGAGATAGCCCAAGAGATAGCCGAATATTATGACGAGCGGGGCGAATCGGTGCTGTTGATTGATATTGATCCTGAAATAATCCACCATTTCAACAGCCAGACCGGCCATAACCTGGTCCCCCTATACGCGGATATCTATGACCCGGATGTATGGAGCGAATTCAATTTCGACAGGGCGAAAATCATAATTTCGTGCATGGTGCGGGGTCAGGAAGCGGAATTAGGGATCGCACGTTGGCTTAGGGAAAAGAACGCGGACGTGCCTATGGTCGCTGCCACGGACTCCCATGAGGAAGCTCTGGAACTCTACGAAAACGGTGTGCGATACGTCATTCAGACAGAGTATCTAGCCGCCGAGAGTTTTCGCAAAATTTACGCGGAGGAAATAGGAAAGGGCGGCAAGGCTTTCTTGGAAATCGGGGCGGCCCACCTCACGGAAATTCGCGAACTGCAACTGAAATTGAAGGCCATTTTCCGGCTGATATGACCCGCGTGCGGAGGTTGACCTCGCTCCGCTATGGGCGGCTTTGGACCCACAGACACCTGGGTTCTGTGGTGGAATTTCTGCGTCCTTGCGAAAGGCTGCCGCCCGGAAACGGCGAGCAGGGCGCGGGAGCTAAGCGCGAGGCGTCTCATGCGGGGCATGCGATGGGGGTCTTGCATGGGCGAGCGTTCTGCCCGCCCCGCGGCTTGCCTACCACATCTCCCGGGGCAGGGGCAGATCGTCGAGCACCGCCGGGTCGGGAATACCACCCGGGATGATCTGCTCCTTTTCCAGCACGTGGTAAATCTGGCGCATATGCTGGGCCGCGTGCCAGGTGGTGCGCTCCAGCAGTTCGTGAATGGTGCACTCGCCGTAGAAGGTTTCGGTGGTCTTGGCGTAAAGATCCGCTGGAGCCGTGGCGAACCATGCCGCCAGCCGCTGCCGCACGCCGCCCCCGAATTCGGCCAGCGCGGCCCCATCGGCCATGGCTTCCGGCGCGGTCTCCTTGAACCACTCCATCAGGTAGCGCCCGTCTTCCATGGAATCCACGAAAGCCGCGCTGATGCGGAACACGTGGTAGCCCAGGTTGCGCAGGGTGCGCTCGCGGGCCGTGGGCTTTGTCTCCAGCAGCGCATCCGGGCAGGCGCGCAGGGCCTGCTGGGCCAGTTCCAGGATGCGGTCGATGCGCCGCCGCAATTCATCCGGCGAGAGCATCTCCCCGCCGTCGTACTCGACACCCACCAGCGCGGCGTAATCCTTGGGCTGCCAGCCATGCACGATCTTTCCGTCCAGGGCCACGGCGGGCACGTTGGGGGCGCCCAGGCTGGCCAGCTCGGCCAAGACTTCCTCGTTTCCTTCCACGTTCACGGCGTCGAAGTCCACGCCCCAGTCCGAGAGCAACTCCCTCGTTTTGGCGCAGGAGCTTCAGCCAGGGCGGTAAAACAGCCGGGC
>JAPUIH010000080.1 GCA_027297205.1 SAR324 cluster bacterium
CCACATCGAGGAACTGGAGCCGGTGCTGATGGTCACCAGCCACCGCTATCTGGTCGGCGCGGAGTTCATCAGCGAGTCGGACGGATACAGAGTGATGTCAGAGGTGCTGAAATCCCACAGCGAGTCCTTGTTCGAACTCACAGCCTGAACGCCCTGACAATCTTCCGCTTGCCGGGTTGCTAGACCCCGCTGCGGCAACTTCCTCTTCCGGGCCGGCGGAATACCAACCAACTGACACGAGCCGTGGATTAGTTATCCTGGCCGCGCGCGCTTTCTCCGGCGCCGGGGATGGGCGTGTCCTCCTCCCTTGTCACGGAATGCCGCCTGAAGAAGGGGTCTTCCACGGCCCGCAAATAGCTATGAGGGTATGCCAGCGACGGATATAGCCCCGCCCGCGGCGGTTCCTGGGGGCCTCCCGCCGCGAAGCCTGGAGTCTCGAAGAACGGGCCCCGGTCATTCAGGTACAACTCGTCAAGCACATAGCCGGTATCCCTGGCGAGGGTGCCCTGATAGCGCTGTTTGAGGCTTCCGCCCGGCATGGCCGCCGCCTTGGGGGTGGGGGCCGCCGGCTCCGCCTTGGGGGCTGGCGCCTGGGGAGGCTTGGCCAGGGGAAGCAGCGTCCCCTCGCCCACGAATTCGTTGCCTGCGCGGTCCACCGCCCGGATGCGCAGGGTTACGGGTTGGCCCCCCTGCAACAGTTCCGGATCGGGCTGCAAAGTTGCCTGGGTACCCTCGCCTGACAATTCCACCGCGACGGGCTTGTCCCCCACGGTAACCTCCAGGGTCTGCAAGGGCTCCTTCCAACTGAGCAGCAACGGCTTGTCCGCCTCGACACGCAAGGCGTCCAGCTTTACCCCTTCCGCCAGAGCGGGGGGCGTTGTGTCTATGATAAAAGCCGCACTCTGTGCGGGTGTATCGGTTGCGGCGGCCTTCACCGTCACGCTATGTTCGCCATCGGGAAGTTCCGTTAGTACTGTTCCTGATGCCGCCTCGATAACTTTGCCATCCAGCAGCACCTCCACCGGGGCGCCGGGTGGCAGCACCTCGTACGCCAGTTCCACCCTGCGCAAGATCTCGCCTTCGCTGGGAGATTGCATGGAAATACGCTCCGCCGGAATGGCTTCGGTACGCAGTTGACGCAGCTTGTCGGGCGGAATAGGCGCCGGGGGCGCGGGGAGTTGGCCCATGGGAACGGTGGTGAACATCCCCGCGGGTACGTCCACCGTGCCCTGCCCCGCCGGGTCACTCACGCCGAGCAGACCGTCCAGCACGGACACTTCCGTATCGGCGGCGCTGGCCACGGATTGAAAATCGGTGCCCTTTACCCCCAAAGTGGCCGTGGGGGTATTAAAGCGGATCGCGGCTGGCCTGATGCGCGCGGTAAGCAGGGCGCGCACTTTTCCAAACATGCGGAACAGCAGGTTTTCCTCAACCTGCTTGCCGGTGACGTGCTCTTCGATATGGAACGTGGATTCGCCGAAGAGCTTGATGCGATCCTTGTTGTCAAAGCGGATCAGCACTTGCTGCGGCTTGTGCGTGCGCAGCTTGTCCCCTTCCAGGATTACGATCGCCTTGCCGCTCAGTCCGGCCTCCTCGCCATAACGCTCCACCAGCAGTTTTTCGTCGGAAGACAGAGCCACCCCGACCCGTTTGTAGGGGCCGGGCGCCGTAAAGCCGGCCAGCTCCGCCCAGCGTTGCAGTTGCCGCTCCTCCTCCGTTGTGCTTTCGGGGGCGCTGGGCAGCTCTCCGAGCGCCACCATGTCCCCCTCCTTCAGGAGCACCGCACCGCCTGCCGCGTCCGCCTTTGTGGGTTTTTCCTCTGCTGCGGGTTTTGTCTCGTCTGTGGGCTTTTCATCTCCTGCCGTCTTGTCCGGGCCAATATTTTCCGGTTTAGGTCCGGCCAGCTTGACCCCGCCCGTAACCACGGTCAGCCGGTGCGGTTGCGCCCAGCCGTTATAGAACAGCACCGCGCGGGAAGTTTCCAGCACCCTCCCCGCCAGGTAGAGCTTAAGAGGCGGGGCCTCCTGTGCCGCCTCGAGCAGAATGTGCGCCGTGCCCGATAATTCCAGGTCCAGGCTGCCTTCCTCACCTTGCTTCACCTGCATGGCCGCACCCTGGACAAGCGTCACCACTTGGCCGGGTGCGATTAACACAGCTGCTCCTGAAGCGGGAGGCGTGGCCAGCAATGCCTGCGCCAACGCGGGGGGCACGGTTTGTCCAACCCGCAGCAGCGTGTCCCGGGAGAATGTGCGCTTGTCCTCCGCTACGGGCTGTTCCCCGCTTCCGGCGAACAGATCTCCTTCGCGGTGCAGCAGTTGGAGCTCCTGGGCCATGGCGCCGCCATTGAGGAAGCACAATGCGGCCGTCAGCAGTGCCAGCCGCACCCACGGCGAATCCGCCGGACGCCGGAATAGGAGGTTCAGCCCCGTTTTCATGCGCTCATCCCTTGAGCCAGCGTTGTGCGCCCGCCTTGATTCCGTCATCCCGCGCGAAACGCGCCAACAAAGCCATCCGTGTCCATACTTCACGGCGAATCGCCCAATTGCGCCCGGCCCTTCCGATTACCTGCAAGAGCTGCAGGGCGTGTTTGCGAATCCTGGCACTGGGCGAATCGCCCGCCTGCAGAAAGAGCAATGCCACCATGCGCCGTCCGATCCATACCGGCTGGGCTTTGCCCATGGCCATGGACTTGATTTCATCCAGCACCGGCACCACCAGCCCGGGCTTGTCTGTGGATGCCAACAGCCGCGCCAGTTGCGCCAGCGGAAGATTGGCCTTGCCGCTATCACGGTGGGCGTAGGTCAAGTTAAGCAACTGGCTGGCCGTGCGGTAATACATCATGGGCGATCCCTTCACCCGGCCCTGCCGAAGCAGGGAATCGAGCAACAGACGCAAGATGTAGGGCGCGGTTTCCTGCCGCGATGCCCTTGCCACCACCGCCGCCAGTCCCAGGGTGCGCAAAGTGGGGTCGCTCCGCCCATCCTTTTCAATGCGGGCCAGCAGGGCCTCCAGGTCCGGGATATCCTGCTCATCGGCCAGTTGGGCCAAAATCTCCGGGAATGCCCCCTTGGCCGGCTTGGTGCGTTTCTTGAGTTCTTTCACCGCATCCCGCAACTCCTCCGCCTGGGACGCGAAGGGCGTGCTTTCGTTGGCCTTGGCCAGGCGCAACAGCCGGGGCCGCAGGTCCTGTTGCAGGGAGGCGCTGTCGATATCCTCCACCGCCTCCGCCAACTCCTCCCAGAGATTGTTGAGCCGCTCCCGGGGCTGTTTGGCGGTTCGCAGGAGTTCCAGGGTTTCCAGAATGGCGATGCGGCGCAGCTCAAGATTGTCCTCGTCCATGCGGTCTGCCAGAATTTCCGCCGCATCATCGGCCGTCTCCTTCCATCGGCTGCCCCTGCGCATGGCCACGGCCCCCAGCGCATTGACCGCCCCATGGGAAAGCACCAGCAGCGTATCCCCGCTGAGGGTGCTTAGTGCGTCGAAGGTATCTTCCCGGAAGTCAGGGTTGACCAGCCGTTTGGCGTGCACCACCCGGCGCAGCTGACCCAGGGCGAATTCGCGGCGGCTGATGGGAAAACTATCGTTGAGCGCGTTTTTGATCAGCAGGTCCAATCCTTCTTCCTGAAGGTCCTGGTCGATGTCGGCATCGGCGGGCAGGGCGGTGCCCAGCATCAGATCGCCCAACAATTCCAGGGGAAATTCCCAATCCCCGTCCAGTTTCGGATTTTCCAGGGACTCCTCGATCAGTTCGAAGGCTTCTTCCCGCTCATCCTCGTCCCTGTCGTACAGCTTCGCGCGCACGCCGTGCAGATAGCTTTGGTAGGAATGAATGGAGGCGCGTTTGCCACGCTTGTCGAACAGGGTTTCGGCAAATGCCGGCGCCTGCGCCAGCAGCACCGCAAGCACCACGAGTATGGGCCGCCGCATAAGTCTAGCCTCGATTTTGGTTGTGGGTACCACCGGCCATTTCCCATCTGGCCGGGGTGCAATAACGCCACTGCCCCGCGACTCTATCTTTCGTTTCCGCGAAGGGCAATTCCCTTATTCGGTGCTGGCCCACAGCCGGGGAAAGGCGCGTTGCGCCGCACGGGCCGGCCCATTTCCGGGCTTGACCTCGAACGATCAATTCGCGGATAGTGAGCGATTATTTCGATTTTCAGGTATTCGCTATGCCGGCGCTCGGGCGCCGTGCTGCCGCAACCCTCTGTGCCGGGAGATCCGGCTACGCGCAACAATGGGGAGAATTCCAGCATGCAATCCAAGGCAACCTTCCAGGCGTCCGGCGGCTATTCGCCGGAAGAATGGGAAGTCCGTGTGAATCTGGCAGCCTGCTACCGGTTGGCGGTGTATTTCGGCATGACAGACATTATCTACACCCACATCACCGCCCGCGTTCCGGGGATGGAGCATCACTTCCTGATCAATCCCTACGGGTTGTTGTTCGAGGAAGTGCGGGCGTCCAATCTGATCAAGATAGACCTGGACGGAAATGTGCTTGAGGAGACGGAGTACCCCATCAATCAGGCCGGCTATGTCATTCACAGCGCGGTGCACGGGGCGCGCGAGGACGTGCAAAGCGTTGTGCATAACCACACCATGGCCGGAGTCGCAGTGTCCGCCCAAAAGGAGGGTCTGCTGCCCATCTCGCAGACCTCCCTGCAATTCTACGGCCGGGTTTCGTATCACGATTACGAGGGGCCGGCCCAGGATACCGCTGAGTGCGACCGGATCGTTGCCGATCTCGGTGAGAACAATACGATGATACTGCGCAATCACGGCCTGCTTACCGCCGGGCGCAACATTCCCGAGGCCTTCGGCCTGATGGTGCAGTTGGACAAGGCATGCCAAATCCAGATCGCGGCCCAGAGCGGGGGTGAGTTAAACATTCCCTCCCAGGAGGTCCTGGATCATTCGGCGGAGTCCTTCAAGAACAGCGAGCAACGCTATTCGGGGGCATTCTGGTCTGCATTGCTGCGGATCATCAAAGACCAGTTGGACGACTACGCCAGTTAACTCATATATTTCACGTCAAGCCTGGAGCGGAATTTATGGAAAGCCGGATGGACGGAAGAAAAGCCCTCATTACCGGGGGCAGCATGGGCCTGGGCAGGGCCATCGGAGCCCGCTTTGCGGCGTCGGGAGCCGATGTGGCTCTGGTGGCCCGGCGGCCCGAAATGCTGGAGGAAGCCAAGGCCGAAATATCCGCCCAGGCGGTGGGGAAGGTGCATACTTATCCCTGCGACGTGACCGATCCCAAGGCCCTGCAGGCCATGTTCGCCCAGGCAACCAGCGACATGGGGCAGGTGGACATACTGGTCAACAATGCGGGCACCTCCCAGACAGGCAAATTCGAGGATATTACCGACGAGGTATGGCAGTCCGACTTCGACCTGAAGCTTTTCGCCGCCATCCGCCTGGCCCGGCTGGCCTTTCCGGGCATGAAAGAGCGCCGCTGGGGCCGCATCATCAATGTGCTCAACGTGGGCGCCAAGGCCCCTTCGCCCGGAGGCGCCCCCACGGCGGTGAGCCGCGCGGCGGGAATGGCGCTCACCAAAGTGCTCTCCGGAGAGGGTGCGCCCCACAACGTGCTTGTCAATGCACTGTGCACCGGACTGATCCGAAGCGACCAGTGGGTTCGCCGCCACAAGCAGGAGGGGACGGATATGTCCTTCGACGATTGGTTGAAAGAGAAGGGCAAGAGCCTGCCCATGGGGCGCTACGGAGAGGCGGAGGAATTCGCCAACATGGCTTGCTTCCTGGCATCGGACTCCGGCTCTTATATCACTGGTACGGCCATCAACGTGGATGGAGGCCGCTCGCCGGTGGTGTAGGCGGTACTGGAGTTCCGGGCAGGAACTTCATCCTGTGCGGCCGCCTAATGCCGCCAGGAGACCATGCCCTGAAAG
>JAPUIH010000081.1 GCA_027297205.1 SAR324 cluster bacterium
CGTATATGCTGTTCCAGTGGGAGCTGTCCACCCAGCGGGAAACCAGCACCAGGTCATGCTCCGCATCCACCACAATCAGATTCGCGCCTCCGCCCCTGGCGAAAACGCAGCTTTCCGGCGCGGCGGGGATCGAACTCCGGCCCGGATTCAGCCACCACAGGGAGGCGTAGCCGGGGTTGACCGGGGAGGGTTCCAGCAACCGTGCCAGCAGCGGCCCCTCTATAATTTGCCGCCCGGCCCACATGCCGCCGTTGCGCACCAGCCAGCCCACCCGGGCGTGATCACGGGAACTGATCCATAGTCCGCCGCCCCAGTGCCCGCCCCCCGGCACGGAGGGCATCTGCCGCCCCTCGATTTCCACCACGGCGTTGCGGTAGGTGGGCCACTCCCAATTCTGCGAGGCGCCGATGGGGTTCATGATGCGTTCACGGAGCACTTCCGGCAGGGGCCTGCGGAAGAGCCGCAGCAGGGAGAGGCTGAGCCGGTTTACCCGCACGTCGTTGTATTCCCAGAAGCTGCCCGGCTCCCGCAGGTCGCGGTGGGTGCCTTTGAGCGAATTGTCACCACTGATGGAGCGGTTGCGGTCAGCCAGATCGGGCTTGCCCCAGAGGGTGCCCTCCCATTCGCTGGTCTGATGGAGCAAATGCCGCCAGGTGATGGCCTGGTTCTGCTCGGCGTCGAATCCATCGTCCAGGCCATGGCTGCGCACCGTGTCGTCAAAATCGCGGATCAGCCCGTCTTGCAGCGCCAGCGCCGCGATCAGGGACAGATAACTCTTGGAGATGCTGAAAGTCATGTCCACCCGCCGCGTGTCGCCCCATTCGGCCACGATCCGGCCATGGCGCAAAATGACGCCGTTGGGCGCGCCCCGCGGCTTGACCGGCCCGATCAGCTCGTTCCACTGGGGAGGGTCCGTAATGCTTGCATTGTCGTAGATGCCCTGCTCGTTGGCGATCGTGCGTGGCCAGGTCGTGCTCTCATGGGCCTCGGCGAAGTCCGCCACTTCCATCAGCCGGGCGGAATCCATGCCCGCCTCTTCGGGGGTGATCTTCTGCCAGGAGTCTCCGGAAGGAGGGAAGTAAGCTGCGCCCGTTGCCGGGCTGCTGGATTCTTTTTCGCTAAGCATGGCCGCTCTCTAGGGGGGCCGGGGCGCAATAGGCGGCCGCGGCGGAGGAATGATCGTTGGAATTTTCAATATGAGATGATCCTACAGAATTTCGGATGGAACAACAGCAGATTTGCTGCTCTGCCCGGTTGCTTTACAGCCCTGTTGGAGGGAGTATTGACGGCACCGGAACAAATCTGCGTGACCTGGCGAGGAGAAATTACCGGCATGGAATTGCAACTGGACATCAGGCATCCGGCCAACCTGAGGGACCCCTTTCCCCTGTTCCGCCGGCTGCGTGCCGAGGCGCCGGTGTACTGGAGCGGCAGTCTGCGGGGCTGGATGGTGACCCGCTACGACGATGTGCTGCACATCCTCCAGAACCCGCTGCGCTATTCATCGGAGCGCTTCCGCAAGCTGGGGCCGGAGTACAGCAGCGCCCGGCCGGCCGTGCGGGATGTGGCCAGGGTGCTGGGAGACTGGATGGTGCTGCGGGACCCGCCGCAGCATACGCGTCTGCGCGGATTTCTGCACAACTCCTTCACGCCGCGCACCCTGGAAGCCATGCGGCCCACCATGCAACGGGTCGTGGACGATCTGTTCGACCGAATCGAGGCCCAGGGCAGCATGGAGTTCATCGAGGATTTCGCTTTTCCCCTGCCCGCCAGCGTGATCGCGGCCATGATGGGCGTGCCGCCCGAGGACATTCCCCAGATGCGTGTGTGGTCCGACCAGTTGGCAGCCTACCTGGGCGGCTCCCAGGACGAGCAGGACAATATGGAGCAGGCGCGGCAGGGCGTGATGGAAATGAGCACCTACTTCCATGGGCTATTGAAGGTCCACGAGGGCAATCCGCAGGACGATCTGATCACCCTCATGCTTCAAGCCAAGCCTGATGGCGACCGGCTCAGTCCGGAGGAAATCGTGTCCAACTGTGTGCTGCTGCTCTTCGCCGGGCACGAAACCACCACCAATCTGCTCGGCAATGGACTGTTTCATCTGCTGCGCAACCCCGCACAATACCGGTTGCTTCGCGGCAGGCCCGATCTTGCGGTCAGCGCGGTGGAAGAGTTCCTGCGTTACGATGCCTCCGTGCCCGCGGTGTTGAAAGTGGCCGCGGAGGATATCGAGTTGGGAGGGCAGGAAATCGGCCAGGGTCAGGTTGTGTTGCCCTTCCTGGCCTCTGCCAACCGCGATCCAGAGCGCTTCGACCGGGCGGACGAGCTGGATGTGGCCCGCCAGGACAACCGCCACCTGGCCTTTGCCTTTGGCATTCATTTCTGCCTGGGCGCACCCCTGGCCAGGATGGAGGCGCGCATTGCCTTTGCCACTCTCTTCCAGCGCTTCAGCAATCTGACACTGCTCGACGAAGATCCGCCCTGGCTTCCGCAGATTTTTCTGCGCGGACTGGAGGCGCTGCCGGTGGGCTTTCATGCCCAGGGCAGGGCCAAGGCGGTGGTCGGCTGACGCCACTGCAGTTCCCAATTGCCCATCATCCGCTCTACGTTCTTCCGCACGGATTGCGGCCGGCGCGCCGGTCTGTAGTCCCCTAAGTTGAAGCAACGGGCTTTGCAATTCACCGTACATCAAGGATTAAGCTGAACGAGGGTTAAAGCGCGTAAGTACCGATGTCCGGGCGCCAGTTAATGCGCGTTGAACATATGAACGAGATATATCCAAATTTGTATGAAACTGACGGTGAGTTCCCGTTCGCTGGAAGTCCTTTTCAGACGCGCGCATTCCTGCTCGTACGGCCCGAGGGCAATCTCTGGGTCTATGGCTCAGGACAGGTCGAAGCCCATGCGGAATTTATCCGTGGCAAAGGCGGAATCAAAAAGCAATTCCTCTCTCACAGCGATGAGGCAGGCTCGTTTTGCGATCGGACCCGAGAACTGTTTGGGGCACCGCTGACCTGCCCGGAGCAGGAGAAGGAAATCGTATCCACCAAGTGCCAAGTAGATGAAACATTCAACGAGGACGGAGAGCTTGAATCTGGTTTTGAGTTTGTCATGACGCCAGGTCATACGGTCGGCAGCTCATGCTACCTTTGGCATACGCTGGCGGGGAACATCCTTTTTATTGGGGACAACCTTTCACCTGACAAGGATGGGGTCTGGCGGGCTATATTGCTTCGCAAAGGGCTGAATGTGCGGGATGAGATTATTCACAGTCTGGGAAAAATCAGAAATCTGAAGATCGACTTGCTTGTTCCGGCGGGCTCCCAAAACGACAAATCGCATCTGGCGGTCACGCAACAACAGTGGAACGAGATCGTTGATGATTGCATTGCACGATTGAACTCGATCAACACTTCAGATGTCTTTGCTGTATAGGCCGTTGCATAAATAGCCTGCTCCCTGAATTCAACTTAGGACACTATCCGCCCGTCGGCCGGTTATCCTTTCCCCCCGATCTGTGATAGGGCTGATTTTTATTTTCCGCTTCCGCTTGTCAAGGGCCGTGCCTGCCGCATCCAGGATCGACTAATTAATATTTGCCGAGTAAGGCCGGGGCACGCGGCGCTATTATTCAAATCGGAAGGGCCGTACATGGACAGTCTGCGCAAGGCGCTCAGCGGGGATACGCCCGTCCGCGCGCCCTTGGTGCTGAATCCGCTGATGGCCAAGATGGCCGAGGCCGCGGGCTTTCCCGCGCTCTACCTGGGGGGCGGCGCCACCGGCTATGCCAAGGTGGCCCTGGAAGCCAATCTGAACCTCACCGAAATGGTGCAGGCGGGCGCGGACATCCGCGCCGTGACCGCGCTGCCGCTGATTCTGGATGCCGCCGCGGGATGGGGAGATCCCATGCATATGGGCCGCACCATCGGGATGGCGGAAGGCGCGGGGTTCGCGGCCATCGAGATCGAGGATCAGTTGCTGCCCAAGCGCGCCCATCATCATATCGGTATCGAGCATATGGTGCCCCAGGAGCTGATGGAGGCCAAGGTGCGCGAAGCCGTGCGCGCCCGCCGCGACCCGGATTTTCTCATTATTGGGCGCAGCAACGGCGTGCGGGCCAGCGATATGGACGATGCCCTGCGCCGCGCGGAAGGTTACCGCAAGGCGGGGGCGGACCTGCTGCTGCTCTCCCCCCGCAATCCGGAGGAGGCCCGGCGGATCGGGGAGCGGCTGGGCCCGCCGCTGATGCATATTTGCCGCCCCGGAGGACTGGCGGCCATGGGCCTTACCCTCGCCGAGATGCATGCCCTGGGCATCCGCATCATCGTGGATCCTGTCACGCCTCTGCTGGCCGCCTACGAGGCCATGGGCGCTATCTACCAGGAGCTGGCCGGCGGCTTCGCCGTCACGGCCCGCAGCCCCGAGGATTGGGAGGATTTGCAGGAGCGCATGCATTCCACCATTGGCCTGGAAGCATTGTTGGCCATCGAAAAGGAAACTGTGGAGCGGGACTAGCAGCCGGGCGGCGGGTGCGCTGATTGACTCTTGGGTTTCGGAGAAAGTGCGATGAAGTTCGAGCCGGCATATCTGGAAACCTGGCGCTCGGGCAGGCTGGCGGAAAAAGTTGCCCAGGCCCACGAGGAACTGCGCGCCTGCTACGCCTGTCCGCGCAATTGCGGCGTGGACCGGCTGCAAGGGCGCACCGCGGCTTGCCATACGGGCCGCTGGGCCTATGTGAGCAGCGCCTTTCCCCATTTCGGGGAGGAAGACTGCCTGCGCGGAATTCGGGGTTCGGGTACGATCTTCTTCGCGCGCTGCAACCTGCGCTGCGTGTTCTGCCAGAACTGGGATATCAGCCAGCAGAAAACGGCGGGCCAGGAACTGCGGGCGGAACAGCTTGCCGGCATCATGCTTAAGCTGCAGGCGGACGGCTGCCACAATATCAATCTGGTGACGCCCGAACATGTGGTGCCCCAGGTGGTGGAGGCGCTGCCCCTGGCCATCGAGCTCGGCTTGCGGCTGCCCATCGTGTACAACACCAGCGCCTACGATGCCCTGCGCAGCCTGGCCCTGCTGGACGGACTGGTGGACATCTACATGCCCGATTTCAAGTTCTGGGAGCCGGAAAGCGCCATGCGTTATGCCCGCGCCAGGGACTATCCCCAAGTGGCGCGCGAGACCATCAGTGAAATGCACCGCCAGGTGGGAGAATTGCGATTTGACGAGCATGGGATGGCCTTGCGGGGGCTGCTGATCCGGCACCTGGTGATGCCCGGCGGGTTGGAGGAAACCCGCGCCATCCTGGGGTGGGTGGCCAGGGAGCTTTCCACCAGCACCTATGTCAACCTGATGGACCAGTACTATCCCACCTACCAGTCGGCCAAGTTTCCCGAGCTGAATCGGCGTCTTTATGCGGAGGAGTTTGAGCAGGCCTGGCGGATCGCGCGGCGGGAGGGATTGAGGCGGCTGGACGAGCGGGCGGGCCTGCGCCGCGGCTTTGGGCCTTTCGCGCAGGAGCGGGATGGCACGCCACCGCCCAACCGCGTCCACTAGGCTGTGTTTGCAAAATCCATTGTCTGACCCCGCCCGCCTATTGCGCACAGCTAGGGGGCGGATTATGTGCGCGGCAGAGGCTACTTTAATTTCAAGTTATGGAAAAGATGAATGAAAATGGCTTTGTTTCGGAAAAACGGCCATTGACGGGCGAAAAGCGCATAGAATCCGCCACTATGTAATTTACTATATAATTCACTATCGTATTTCACTATGTCATTCCGAGCTCATCCTAAGCGCAGTCGCAGGACACGGTCGAAGGGCGCAACGAAGAATCCTGCTGACTGATAATCATTTTCCGGACCGCTGCACGGGCTTCGTAATGACAATGTGCCGTGACGAGGGCTTTCAAACTGTCCCCAGCGGCCGTTACTTATTTCATAGGGATAACTGAGAGGGACTTCATGCGACAGAGAAAGTTAGGCGGCAGCGGCATCATGGCTTCGGCGATCGGACTGGGCTGCATGTCCATGT
>JAPUIH010000082.1 GCA_027297205.1 SAR324 cluster bacterium
TTCAAGGTGCGTGAATCGGTTTTGCTGAAGCGCACGACGCGCCCGTCGAGTTGCTCCACCAGATCCGTCAGGTCATCGGCGATCAACTCCACCACGTTCAATTCCAGCGCCTTGCGGGCGGTGATGGACTTGGATTCCCGCACGGAGGAGATGGCCCATTCCACGTTGCGCCCTCTCAGTTCCGCTACGGATTCGATAAAAGCCGAGGTATCGTTGACGATTTTTTCTGCCATCACCTTATCGTCCCCGCCCCCGAACAAGGATACAGGGTGGGCCGCGCCTATATGCGTGGCAGGCGCCATTGCCGCCACGTGGGAGGCCATTGTGATCATCGTTCCAGCTGATGCGCCCCGGGCGCCGGACGGCGCAATGTACACCACCACGGGCATGCGGGTGTTTAGCAACTGCTGCACGATTTCGCGGGTGGATGAGAGCAGGCCGCCAGGGGTGTCCAACTCTATAATCAAGACCTCCGCCTGGGCCGCGATGGCCTCGGCGAGGGCCCTGCCGATATAGGATTTAGTGGCGGGAGTGATGGCCTGGGCCACGGTGATCACGTGCACCGCGCCGGGCGGGGCAGGTGGCACCGCGTAAAGCCCAAGGCCTGCCAGCAGTAAGAACAGCCCTATCAGAAAACCTTTGCCGATCACGATCCGCTCCCGGTCAAACCAATTTGAGTCTCCGCCGAATGCTCACGATAATTCGGCCCAAAAACCTTGCTGCTTTGATGATAACCGCTTTCCGATTCGGAATACACGGGAAATAAGGCCTGCCGCCGTCCGCCGCGTTCAGCCCTCTTGCTGCTCATTCAACTCGAGCAAGGCGCTTATGACGGCTTTGGCTACCGTAGCAAGGGGAATCGCAAAAAATACGCCCCAGAAGCCCCACAAACTGCCAAATATTATCACACCGAGCAGAATGAATACGGGATGCAGTTTCACCGCTTCGGAAAAGATCAAGGGCGCAAGCAGGTTGCCGTCGAGCAATTGAATAATCACATAGGCCCCCATCAACCAAGCCAGCTGATCGCCCATGCCCCACTGCACGTATCCCAGAACGAACAATGGCAACGCCAGACCGATCGCGCCCACGAAAGGGATCAAGACCGACAGACCGGAAAATAGCCCCATCATCGAGGGATACTCGAACCCCAGCAGGAAGAACACCAGGGTGGACACGCTGCCCACAATGATTATTTCCCAAACCTTGCCACGCACATAATTGGAGATTTTCTCCTCCACCTCCGCCCATACCCGCGCCACCAATTCCCGGTCTTTGGGAATCAGGCGCGCAAAACTTCGCAGCAGAACCGCCTTATCCTTAAGAAAAAAAAACACAAGCAGGGGAATCAAAAACAGGTACACGCTCCAAGCGGTTGCCTCGGGGACGGCGGAGACAACGAAGGAGATCAACCATTGCCCCGCACCCTGCATCTGCTCGCCAAGCACGCCGATGAGCCGCTCCTGCTGATCCAGGGGCAGAAATCCCTCCAGCATGCCGCGCGCCTCAAGAGCCAAGGCACGCAAGCGCTCGCCCACCTCGGGAAAATTGCGCACCAGCCGCAGGGCCTGGCGCAAGGCAAGTTGTACCGGGCCGATCAGCGCAAGCAGGTAGGCCACCAGAAACAGCACATAAACCGCTCCCACTGCCAAAGCTCGGCTGTCCCTCCAGCGCAAAATGCGCTTTACCCCCCCGTCCAACAAATAGGCCAATATCAAGGCGACAAAAAAAGGCAGCAGAGGCCCGCCCAAGAACGCGATCAGCAGCACCACGGCCAGGATCACACCGGCCAGCGTAACAAATCGTGGATTGGCCAGCAGGTTTAGTGCCCGCTGGTAGGAAGAGGAATCTTTGCTCATGATTGACCAGCAGAAGATCGCCGCATGCCCGGCGGTGATGACACGGTGGCGCGGTTAATTGCAGGCACTGGGCCCACCAAACACCTCCGCACTCCGGACTAGCCGGCCGGAGGCATGTCCAGGGGTTCCTCGTCTCCCATCAGGTTGTCCATTACCGCGGAAATCCAGTCGGTGTCCGAGTTCTGGAATTCCCCGGTCACTTGACACAAAATTTCGCCGCCAAGGGAGTCCTGCACCACCCGCACCGCCTTCAGCCGAACCAGCTCCAGCAGGGCGATGAATGCCAGGATGATTTCCCCCCGGCTCGACAAAGGAGCGAGCAACTCCCGGAAGAAAATCGATTTCTCCTCCGCCATGCGGCGCAGCATTTCGCTGATCTTGTCCTCCACCCGCTCCCGTTCCGGTATGAGGTGCAGGGTGTTGTCCCGCTCAGCGGTCTGCAACACTTCCCGGAAGGCTTCGATAAGAGCAAACAGGGAGACTTCCTCGAAGACCGGCTCCTCGTCACTTGGCGGGGGAGCCTCGGAGGGGGCACGCCGGGGAAAGATGTCCCTCCCCAGCTGGTCCAGGCTGCCTAGCTCGTGCGCCGCCTCCTTGATCTTCTGATACTCCCGCAGACGCACCACCAGCAGTTCCTCCACCGTTTCCGGATCCTCTTCCTCGCTGAAATCGCGCGGGAGCAGGGTCTTGGATTTAATCCAGATCAGTTGGGAGGCAATCGTCAGGAAATCCCCCGCCTGATCGAGGTTAAACTCCTGCATGCGCTCCAGATAGTCCAGGTAGGGCTCCGTCAATTCGGAAAGGCGCAACTCATTGATGTCCAACTGCTGCTTCTGCACCAGGTGCAGGAGCAAGTCCAGCGGACCATCAAACAGGGGGAGGTTTACCTGCAAAGGTTCGAATCCGGCGCTGATTTCCTTTTCGTTACCGTTATCGCTCATTGCTGATCCGCTGGGCGGTTTGGAATAATTAAGGCTTGGCCATCAATGCTCAATTTGTCTGCGGGGATGGTGATGGCGCCTCCTGCTCCGTGGATTGGGGTGATTCCTGCGGCTCCTGCTCCGTGGATTGCTGCAATTCCTGCGGTTCGGGCTCGGGCTCAAGCTCGGGCGCCATGCCAAAATCCTGCCTCAAAATGTTCTCCGTATCCCTCCTGATCCGCCGGGTCTTGTCAAATCGCCGCTGCACGCTGCCAGATACTTTTTCCATATCTTCCCGGGACAGGATAATCCGGGGGCGGATAAACACTATCAAATTGGTTTTACGCACCTCTTCCGAGCGGGTCTTGAAGAAATATCCCAACACGGGAATATCTCCCAAGCAAGGCACCTTGGTGATCGTTTCCACCTCCTGATCCTGGATCAACCCGCCGATGGCGATGGTGGTGTCGTTGTCCACCAGCACCTTGGTTTTTAGAGAGCGCTTGAGGGTGGTAATGGCCTGCTGATCACCGGCACGGAACTGCTTGGCGGCCACGCTGCTCGATTCCTGATCGATGATCAGCCGCACTTTGTTGCCCCCGGTAATCTGAGGAGTGATTTTCAGAATGATCCCGATATCCTTGAATTCGAACTGGGTGGTCGTGTTTTGGCTGGCGTCTCGCAGTATTTTCGAAGAAATGGGCACCACCTGGCTGACATTGATCTCGGCCTGCTCGTTGTTGAGGGTCAGAATCTGTGGGTTGGCCAGAATGTTCAAATCCTGGTCCGTACGCGTGGCTTGAATGAACGCGCTGAAGGACGCGAAACTTTGCCCCTGGAAGTTGATCTCGTTGCCCACGATCCCCAGCACCGCGCCGCTGCCTGTGGCCAGGGATTCGGCCAGGGTTCTGGGAGCCGCGCCGGGATTACCGATGCCGATCGCGCTCTGCCCTGCCCGCACCGTGCCCTGCCAATTGACACCCAGTTGCAGGCTCTTTTCCAGGGTCATTTCCATGATCAGCGCTTCGACAAAAACCTGGGGCCGGCGGATGTCCAACTGCCGCACTATCTCATCCATGGATTCGATGACTTCCGCGGATCCGAACACGATCAGGGAGTTGGTGGCTTTGTCGGCGCTGATGGAGATATTGCTGCCGCCTGTCCTTTTGACGCCTTTGGCGGCACTTTTCTTGCCCAGGTCCTGCTTGACCCCTTTCAGGATTTTCTGAAGGGACTCCGCGTCGGCATGCTGGAGCCTGTAGACCTTAATGCCCCTATCCGGAACGGCACCCGGAACGTCCAGGATGGAAACCAGATCCTCCAACTGCAAGAGCGTGAACGGATCGGCCACGATGATGAGGGAGTTGGTATGGTCTTCCGCGACTACTTTGGCGCGCACGCCGGAGATCGCGGTGGGCCTGCCCTTTTGTTGTCTTACTTTTCCGGTGCTCTTCGCGGAAATGAGTGTCTTCAGAATCGGCTCCAGCTTGCGTGCCGAGGCGTATTTGAGGCTAATCACCTTGAACTCTATGTCGTCTGGCGCGATATCCAGTTCTTTCACCACCTCCAGGACACGCCGAATGTTGGCTTCCGTATCGGTCAATAGAATCACGTTGGCAGGCAGATATACCGCGAGAGAAGCCGCCTTCGAAATCAACGGTGTCAATGCGCCTTTGACCTGATTGGCGTCCGCAAACCTGAGTGAAATAATCTGGGTAAGGAAGACGTTGCCCTCCCGCAGTTCCTCTATGATCCTGCGGGTGGGCGAAGGAATCCTGGAGGCATCCTTGATCGGCACGATCTGAATAACAGGGCTGTTCTTTCTGCGGATGGTGGTGTAGCCATGCAGCGCCAGCACGGTCTCGAATATCTTCAGGGCGTCTCCGCGTCCGAATTTTCGTGGCGATACAAGAGTGATTTTGCCCTTGATATCCTTCTCGTCCCAGATCACGGCCATCCCCAGGGCCGTGGACATGCTGGAAATGAAATTCACCAGGTCCACATTCTTGAAGTTCATTTCAATGGGCGCACTGCGCCCACTGATCTTTTTTCCTCTTTTTTTCTGAGCCGAAGCGGAGAAGCTGCAAGCAAGCAAGATCACCGCAACGAGGGTCATACACGTGATCCATCGCATTGGCAGGGAAAAGTAAACCTTCAAGAATCCGCCTTCTTGATAATTCGAAAATTAGCTATTGGAATCAACTGACTGCAATTTTCTGAATTTTGCCAGCCGCCCGCTCTAACTTCTTAGGACAAGTCTCCGGAACCAGCACCGGCAGGGGCCATACCCCAGCGCCGGTTTTCGAGAACCCATTCTGCTACGGATAAATCTGTATTGGTAGTTATTTTGAGATTGCGCACTTCTCCTTCCACAAATTCGAGGCCCTCCCCGCAGACCTCCACCAACTGTGCGTCATCGGTTCCCCTCAGCCCTGTTTCCCGGGCCTTAAGATGGGCGCTGCGCAGAGTCCCCCAGTGAAATCCCTGCGGGGTCTGACAACGGTACAGGCTCTCCCGCTGCAATACTTCGCTGCAAGCGCTCTCGATCCGGCGTACGGTATCGTGAATGGGAATTACCGGCACCACCGCGGGCGCGCGCCGCAGCCCGGCCAAGACACGCTCCAGCAGATCCATGCTGCAAAACGGGCGGGCGCCATCGTGCACAAGCACCCAATCCGGCGGATCGTCCCGCAGGGCTTCCATGGCCAGCCACACCGATTCCTGCCTGTGGTCTCCGCCTTCAACCAGTCCCACAATTTTGCGTCCCTCCTCGGCCCCACCGAACAGCTTTTCGAATTCCGCGGAATCGGAATTTCTTACGGCCAAACAGATTTGCCCAATCGCGGGATGCTCCTGAAAAATCCGCACCGTATGCCGGATCATCGGCGCCCCCCCAATATAAAGCAATGCCTTGTTTTTGTCCGCTGCAATCCGCCTGGCGGATCCCGCGGCAGGAATCAGTACCGCAACCCGTTTGCCCTCGCCGCTGGTCAATTTCGACCCCCGTTTCCCTTGAATTTCCGGTATTTGCCCGCAGCAACGAGCATTCCCGGCTTGTGTTGCCACAATATCCGTGCCTCCGCAAGCCACCGCGCTGACGGCCTCCGGCAATCGCACCCGCCCCCCCTGGCGATGCCAGCAGAGGCTGATTGCCATCCGCTCCAATACCAGGGTTGACAGGAAATTTTCTTCGGCATTATTCTGCATTATTCTTTCCCGCATGGCATTACAGCGAATTGCAAAACAATCACAGGCAAATCCTCCTA
Organism: SAR324 cluster bacterium; assembly: GCA_027297205.1. GTDB lineage: Bacteria > SAR324 > SAR324 > SAR324 > JACQKK01 > JAPUIH01. Next base: position 6,046 of record JAPUIH010000082.1, read on the forward strand.
TGTCAGACGTTCGCATGAGAGGCTTCAAGCACCGCACCGAGGTGGCTGTGCTGCAAACGATGATCCGCGAGCGGGTAGGGCGGATGGATTCCGAAGTGGTGCCACTCGCCGATGCCGGGGGCCGCGTCTCGGCCGAGACCATCATTTCACAGGTTAACGTGCCCGCCTTCTCCCGATCCGCAATGGACGGGTATGCGCTCAGATCGGAAGAAACATTCGGCGCCGGCAGCTATAATCCGCTCACGTTCAAGGTCGTGGGTGAAGTAACTCCGGGCAAGAACTTCGAGGGTGTGGTGGAAAGCGGCCAAACCGTGCGCATCATGACCGGCGCTCCGATCCCCGATGGCGCCGATGCCGTGCTGATGGCCGAATACACCAGCGAATCCAACGGCATCATGACCGCAACGGATGCCGTATCTCCCAAGAAGCACATCGGAAAAGTCGGCGAGGACATCACGGCCGGAGCGCGCGTATTCGAACCTGGACGCTGCCTGCGGGCCCAGGATCTTGGCATCCTGGCATCCATCGGTGCGGCGGAAGTCACGGTCTTCAGGAAGCCCGTGGTGACGATGCTCATCACGGGCAACGAACTGTTGAAACCGGGCGAGAAACCCGTTGGCCCGAAAATCGTGGACTCAAACTCGATTATGCTGAAGATGCTGGTCGAGCGGGACGGAGGCCATGTGGGAGAAATTCGCCACCTGCCCGACGACCGGGAGACCATCCGCGATAGCCTCGTACATGCCCCCGGCGACATTATCATTACCACGGGGGGCACTTCGGTGGGTGTCGAGGACCACGCGCCCCTGCTGGTGGCGGAGGAGGGTGAGTTGCTGGCGCACGGAATCGCCATGCGGCCTTCCGCCCCTACAGGCTTTGGGACAGCCGCGGGACGGCCGGTGTTCCTGCTGCCCGGGAATCCCGTATCCTGTCTGGCCGCTTATGATTTCTTTGCGGGTCTGGCGATTCGCCTGATGGGCGCGCGGGCAGAAGCATGGCCCTACCGCAGCGCCTCCTATCCCCTCAAGGAGCGCATCTCTTCCCAAATCGGACGGGTGGATTATGCCCGGGTAAAACTGGACGGCGGGCAGGCTTTGCTGCTCGCGACGAGCGGAGCCTCCATTCTGTCCACCACTTCGCAGGCCGACGGATTTGTCGTGGTGGAGCAGGATTCGGAAGGAATGGCGGCGGGGGAAATGGCGCAGGTCTGGCACTACGACTGAGCCCCTGGGCCATCCAAGTTCAATACACCGGCCGCGGCAGACCCTGTGCAGGCATAGCATCAGCTATAAAATTCCCGCCTTGGCGGGTCTTTCCCGCACCGCCTCGTGCAGTCATTTCAGCTTGCTGCTCCTCGGGCCCTTAAGCCGCTAAATCAGCTTTTTCCGATCCCTGCTCCTGCCTGGAATTCTATTTAAGAGTCGGATAATGTTCTATTGCATCTCCTGCTTGGAGAAAAGGCCGTTCATATTTCTCGATTCTCTGTGATATATTTGGGGATAAATGTCTTAGGTGGCGCCGGAAGAATTGTCTAAGGGATGGCCCC
>JAPUIH010000083.1 GCA_027297205.1 SAR324 cluster bacterium
CGATCATTCCGGCATTCGTTTTGGCCGGCTATTGCCACAGGCATCCGGTGGCGCAATTATTCGCTCCTCAATTCTGTTAAACGCCAAATTGTCAAAATGGAGCGGCCAGATGCGAATCTTCCTCATAGCTGTTCCTGGCAGCACACGGGTCTCACTTGGGCGCCGCTCCGCTCCCGGCAAAGCCCGGCAGAATGCCCCGTCCCGCAGGACCCCGCAGGAAATGGATGATACCCGCGCCTGCCCGGAGGCTGTTCTGGGGAGCCGAACGTAAAAAAACCGTAATCTTCATATTTTGCCGCTTGCAATTCCCCCGGTCTCATGAAAGGAATGAATTGGTTCCGGTGCCCGGAGGGGAAGCCGGAGCAATCCTATAATTTTCAATCAGAAATATTGGTTGTGGGGCCTGACAGTTGCCCAGGGCGATAAACGAGCGGGGTTGTTATTACGACGCAGGAAGCCGGCCCGCAGGGTAACTGTTCGTGGCCGCTACGGCGGTAACGTGACGGCTGGGTACTTCTTATCCGCTGATTGGATTTGCAGCGGAGTTGAAGAATAATAAATGAAATTAATAAGTTAAATTAATATGCGTCCAGCCGGGAAAATCCGGCCAGCATGGAATCGGCGGTTAAAGGGGGGCACTTCCAGTGCGCATTGCGGAGAAGGCTGAAACCAAAAGCGTGTCCGGGATGATCCGGGAGGCGATTGAGAAGAACGGTTACAAGGACGTAAAGGAGTGCGCGCGGGGCATCAAAGTACCCTACGACCTGTTTAACAAGGTGGTTGGCGGCCATATCCCCAAGGACGGACAGTTAATCGATTACGCTAAAAAGCTGAAACTCGACAGCCGGGAATTGATACTCGCGGCTTACAGGGAACGCGCCCCTGATGACATGAAGCGGTACTTTAATTCGGTGCGGCTGCTGGACAATCACAAACCGGCGGTACAGGAAGTTGTTGAAATACTGGATGATTGCAACGCGGACCAACTTGAGCAACTGCAGCAGGTGGCGCGGCTGATCCACAAGGCACCCAGAGAGTACTGCCGGAAGGCGCTTTCCCTGCTTGAGTTGTACCAGCAACTTGATCCGGAGTTGATGGCCCATCTGGACTCACTGATTCTGCTGGCCCTGCGGCATGACAAGTTGCCGGGCCTGAAGGCCTTCCGCAGCACCATCGATTACAGCAAAATTCTCAGGCCGGCGCGAAAGGGCGGAACCTTCGCCTGAGGGGAAATCTCACCACATGGAGGCGCGCAGCGGGGGACGTGCTTTCGGACGTCCAGGAAAACGGAGCATCGTCATGTCGATGGAAACGGTAATGGCGCAGTTGCAAGCCATAATGGACAACCAGGAAGAGCAAGTGGGTGATTGGGTCATGGTGGATCAGCAGCGCATCAATCTGTTCGCGGAAGCCACGGGTGATCATCAATGGATTCACGTGGATGTGGAGCGGGCCAAGAACGAATCTCCATACAAAAACACGATCGCCCATGGCTACCTCACCCTGTCCCTCTTGCCCACATTGACCAAGTCGGTGCACAAGGGCGGTTCCCTGTACGAGGGGGTAAAGCTTTCCGTCAATTACGGCTCGAACAGAGTGCGCTTTCCCGCCCCCGTGGTGGTGGATTCGCGCGTGCGTTCACGCACCAAGCTCAAGGAAGTGAGCGAAGTGCAGGGAGGATTGCAGGTCGTGCGGGAAATCACGGTGGAAGTGGAAGGGCAGGAAAAGCCCTGCATGGTGGCGGAAACCGTGGGCCGCATGTATTTCTAGGCTTCGACCCGCTCGCGATTGACAGCGCGGAAAGATCGCCCCTACTATTGCAACGTGATGGCTGGCCTAGCCCCGCCCCCGCGGGACACCAGGAGGAGGGGTGGGTGAGCGGTTGAAACCGGCGGTCTTGAAAACCGCTGAGCCTTTACGGGCTCCGAGGGTTCGAATCCCTCCCCCTCTGCCATCCGCCGGTATTGCTCTTCACCTACATGCCTGCCCAGCATCCACACGCGGTGCTCGAATGACGCCGCACAGCGTCGAATCGCCATGGTGTGAACCAGTGGCCTCCGGCGATTTCCGGGGATGGCCGGAATATCCGTGGGCCATGGCATCAGGCAAATGTTCCGCCCGGCGGTAACTTGGGGAAGATGGCATGACGACGCATATCACAATGGATCGAACCCGTCCGCTCCGGGAGCAGCCCGGCAAGGGACATAACCGTTGGCATCCGGATATACCGGCGGTGGCCACGGTCAGGCCGGGTGAGCTGGTGACGTTGGATACACTGGATGCCTTGGATGGTCAGATTACACCGGATACCACGCCTGCGGACCTGGGAGCCGTGGAGCGCCGGGTCGCCCATGCCCTGACCGGGCCGCTATATGTGGAAGGCGCCATGCCGGGCGACCTGCTTGCGGTGCATATTGAGGCCATCGATCCCCAGCCCTTCGGATTTACGGCGAACTTCAACGATTTCGGTTTTTTGCGTGACATATTTACCGAGCCGGGGTTGCTGCGGTGGACAATCGAGGACGGATTCGCCACATCCCCGGACCTGACCGGAGTGCGCATACCCGGCGCTCCCTTCATGGGTGTGATGGGCGTTGCCCCGTCCCACGAATTGTTCGAGCGCATCCTGGCCAGGGAGGAGGCGCTGGCTGCGCGGGGCGGCCGCACCGTGCCGCCCACCATTCACGGCGCCGTACCGGCGGAGGAACCGATTGCAGGCTCGGGGCTGCGCACCGCACCGCCCCGGGAAAATGGGGGTAATGTCGACATCCGCCAGACCACGTCAGGCACCACGGTCTATATGCCGGTTTATGTGCCAGGGGCGCTGTTTTCCACTGGCGATGCCCATTTCACCCAAGGCGACGGAGAGGTCTGCGGAACGGCAATCGAGATGGGGGCGACCCTCACGGCGCGCTTTGAGGTAATCAAGGACGGCGCGGGAAACCAACAGGACATGAGTTTCGAAAGGCGTGAGTATTTCGCTCCGCCTGAAATCGCCGTGCCCAGGAGATTTTTCGCCACCACGGGCATCTGCGTACACAAGGATGGGCGGGCCGAATCCGAAGACCTCACCCTGGCCGCCCGTAATGCCGTGTTAAACATGCTCGAGCATATCGAACGCAGTTATGGATTTTCCCGGCAGCAGGCCTATTTGCTAAGTTCCGTGGCCGTGGACTTGAAAATCAGCCAGGTGGTGGACCTGCCCAACGTGCTGGTTTCCGCCTTTCTTCCGCTGGATATTTTCGAGGGTTGATCTTCCCGCCTTCGCGCAGGGCCCATGCCTCACGGCCCGGTCCACCCTGGGCGGTCACAGATCACATTCCTAATAGGCCATCATGCCAATGCCCGGTCTCACTCCTGACGTACTGCTCAGCACCACCCGTGCGGTGCGCAAACATTTGCACCTGACCCGTCACTTTTCCCTCTCCCTTATTGTCCTCCCACCTCAACGTGGTAAGGTGAAGCTACCCTGACACGGCGGAGGACAACGTGATATACCGTGTGCCCTGGGATTTCAATTGGCCCTGCGCAGCCAGCTACCAAACCAGCTACCAAGTAATTATCAGGAGTTTAAATTTCACGCTAAGTCGCTGATATAATTAAATCGGAGAGATGACTGAGAGGCCGAAAGTGGCAGATTGCTAATCTGTTGTAGGGGTTAACCCTACCGAGGGTTCGAATCCCTCTCTCTCCGCTAAAACAAACACTTAAGTCGACAGCATCAACCTAGCATTTCCAAATTATGCTCTCTGGGTACCGCTGTGGGTACCATATTGCACGATTTCACCGGGGCGGAAGGGTCAACAAGAGGTCGGTGACAAAGACCCGCTCCGGCCCTTTCTACGAGGAATCCGTGTTCATCAT
>JAPUIH010000084.1 GCA_027297205.1 SAR324 cluster bacterium
ATCACTTCCGGCCGCGAGAAGCTCTCTGTCAGCAGCTTGTGGTACACGCACTCCGCCTGTGAACGCAAGCCGTCCCCAGAAAACTGCTCGGCGTAATCCCGGCTCTCCCGAGGCTCCAGCCAGTGATCCATCACCTGGCTCAATAAATCCGTGGCGCCGCTGCCCTCGTCGAACTGCTCCTTGCCGCGCCATAGAATCTCATCGGGCAGCAGGCCCTCGCCCGCCTTGCGCAAAATCCATTTCTCTACCGGTTCACCACCGGCCTTGCGGAGCAGCTTCAGTTCCGGCGGAATGGCCAGGGCCATCTCGACGAACTCCACATCCAGAAAGGGCACCCGGCCCTCGATGGAGTGGGCCATGGTGAGCCGGTCCACCCGCTGCAGATTCATGTTGTGCAGGGCGCCCACCGATCGACGCAGTTCGCCGTGGAGCACTTGCGCATCATCGATGTCCTTGTAATAGCTGTAGCCGGCGAAAAGCTCGTCGGCGCCTTCCCCGGTGAGGATTACCTTTACGTAATCCGCCGCGAGGCGCGATACGAAATAACAGGGCACGGCGCTGGGCACCAGATCCTGGTCGAAGGATTCCAGATGATAGACAATTTCCGGCAACCTGCGCCGCACCTGGGCGGCGTCGATCAGGCACTCGTGATGGATCGTTCCCAGATGGCGCGCCACCAGCCGTGCCGCCTCCAGGTCCCGTGAACCCTCAATTCCCACGGAAAAAGTGTGCAGTTCGCTCAGGTGGCGGCGGGCCAGGGCGGCGATGAGGCTGCTGTCCAGGCCGCCGGACAGAAACGCGCCCACCGGCACGTCGCTCATCAGGCGCTTCACCACCGCGGACTCCAACATCTCCAACACTTGTTGCGCCAGCTGGGCCGGGGGGCCGTCACGGGCTTGCGCATGAGGCAGGTCGTAAAATCGGTGCAGGCCCTCCCCGCTGCGATACCAATTGCCCGGAGGAAACTCGCTGATTTCATCGGCGAAGCCGTCCAGCGCCTTCAGTTCCGATGCGAACATCATGGCGTCCTGCCTTCGGCCGAGATAAAGAGGTTTGATGCCGATGGGGTCCCGGGCCAGGAATAGGTCGGCGCCATCCGCGATGGCCAGGGCGTACATGCCGTCCAGACGCTCCACGGCCTGACTGCCCAGCGCATCGTAGAGGTGCAGGGCCGATTCGCTGTCGCTGCGGGTACGGAAGGCGTAGCGGCGGGCCAGATCCTCCCGCAACTCGGGGAAGTTGTAAATTTCGCCGTTGGCCAGGATGGCCCGTGCGCCGAGGGCATCGTAGATGGGTTGATCCCCGCCGGCGGGGTCCATGATGGATAGCCGCCTGTGCCCCAGGGTGCCACCCTCCCGGTCATACATGCCTGAGGCGTCGGGGCCGCGATGGGCCAGCCGGGCCATCATCTCCCGCACCAGGGGCACGTCCCGTTCCCCCCAGATTCCCGCGATTCCACACATGCCTGTGGCGCTCCCAAAAATTCGCGGCTGCGGCTGCCGCCGTGTGGTTACGGAACAGAAGCCGGAAAGAATGAGATGGCTGCCGCCCGCCCAATTGCCTTCAGGGCCGCATGCCGAAGCGGCGCTTGCCCGGCGTGCGCAAGGGCGCGGCCATGTCCGCGAACTCACACAGCAGGGGGCGCGTGTCACGCGGGTCGATGATCTCTTCCGGCTTGAAGCGCTCCGCGGCCCGGAAGGGAGAGCGCAACTGCTCCAGCCGCTCCTGGATGCCCTGCAAGTGCGCCTGTGGATCGTCCGCCGCCTCGATTTCCGCGCGGTAGGCCGCTTCGATTCCGCCTTCCACGGGCAGGGAACCCCAGTCACCCGAAGGCCAGGCATAGCGCAAGCCGTAACGCTCGTGGTTCTGGTGCGCGGAACCCGCCACGCCGAAGGCCTTGCGCACGAGCACGGTGCACCAGGGGGTGCGCGACTGGAATATCGCGGCCATGGCCCGCGCGCCGTAGCGGATGGTGGCGGCCTGCTCCGCCTCGATGCCGATCAGGAACCCCGGTATATCCACCAGGTGCACCACCGGCAGATGAAAGGTCTCGGCGATGTCCACGCAGCGCATCACCTTTTGCGAGGCATCCGCCGTCCAGGCGCCGCCATAGTGATAGGGATCGCTGGCCAGCACGGCCACGGGCCAGCCGTCGAGCCGGGCAAATCCGGTAATCACGGGCCGTCCCCAGAACTTGCCTATTTCCATGAAGGAGCTCTTGTCCATCACCGCTTCCACGATCTTGCGCATCTGGTAGACCTGACGGCGGTTGCGGGGCACGGCCTCGATCAACCATTCCTCCCGGCGCTGCGGATCGTCCTCCTGCGCTGCGCGCGGCGGGAGTTCGTACACCGAGGAGGGCAGGTAGGACAGGAAGCGCCTGGCGCGCTGGAAGGCGTCGTCCTCGCTCTCCGCCTCGTCGTCCACCGCGCCGTTGCGGGTGTGAATGTGACTTCCTCCCAGTTCGTTTTTCTCCAGGGACTGACCGATCCACGCCACCACCGGCGGGCCCGCCACGAACAGTTGGGAGGTCTCCTTGACCATCACGGAGTAGTGGCTTGCCGCAACCCGGGCCGCGCCCAACCCCGCGGTGGAGCCTAAAGCGAGAGCCACCACCGGCACCGTTTCCAAATTGTCGATCATGTATATCCAGTCGTGGCTGTCGTAGCCGGGCAGCAGGGTATGGCCCACCGTCTCGATGTTCTTCACAGAGCCGCCGCCGCCCGTGCCGTCCACCAGCCGCACGATTGGCAGGCGCAGCTTGCCGGCCATGGTCTCGGAGAGCAGGCGCTTCTCCCGGATGGCCGCGTCGTTGGCGCCGCCACGCACGGTAAAATCGTCCCCGGCTATCACCACCCGGCGTCCATCGATGCGCGCCCGGCCCAGCACGAAATTGGAGGGGGTGAAGGACAGGATTTCCCCGTTCTCCCCGTATTCCGCCCGCCCGGCGATGGTGCCGATTTCGTGCAGGCTACCGGGGTCGATCAGCCGGTCCACGCGCTCCCGCACGGTGAGCTTTCCGCCGTCGTGCTGGCGCTTGATCTTTTCCGGGCCACCCATGGTGCGGCCCAGCGCTTCGCGTTTCCGCAACTCCTCGATCTCCGGCTCCCAGCCCACCGGCTCCCGCGTTGCCTTGTCTTTGCCCTTCTTTGCCTTCAAATCACGATCTCCCCGCCAACGGTCACCACGGACCGGAATGCAAATGAATTTTTCAGACATCATACGCAATTCCGCGGGCAACCGTCCAATGGCAAGAGCCGGCCAGGGGGTGCATGGGCCGCATTGCCCCCTGCCCGGCGGCTGTGCTAGATTCGGCCAGCCGCCGTGCGGCGCGCGGGCAAGGTGCGGCAGCCGTTTGCAACCTGAAGGGAGCCGCACATGCGAGGATTTACGGCAACCGGGAAGGAAGTTGAGGCGATCCGGGAGTGGTTTACCGAGTTGGGCAAGCACGTGGCGGCGGTAAACTATACAGCGGGGCGCGAGCTCTTCGATGCGGACGCCGTGGGCTTTGGCACCTACATGACCTTCGCGGACGGGCTGGACGCCCTGGAGAGCCAACAGTGGCGCTCGGTCTGGTCCACCATCGAGGATTTCCGGTTTAACCTGGACGCGCTGCGGGTGGGCGTGTCCGGAGACGGACGCTCGGCCTTTGCCCTGCTCACTTTTGATTCCACGGGCATCGCCCAGGACGGCGCGAAGTTTCCCCGCCCTGGCCGGGTCACGGTGATATTTGGGCGTGCGGAGCCGGGGAGAGAATGGAAGGCCGTGCACACCCATCTTTCCCTTAACCACGGCGTACCCCAACTCTCCCACGGGCAGCGCCCGGAGAAGCACAGGCAGCGCCCGGAGATGCAATAAGTGCTGGACGGGGGCTTGCTTCATAATATCAGAGCCCCTGACACCACAGGTGCCGGGGCCCCCGCACCCCGTATAAGCGCAGGTATGGCTTCCTCCAAACCCTGGCGTTAAAAAGAGGGTCTGGGTCGCGGCAACGCTAGGTGTCTCGCGTTGCCTCCCCCGGATTTCATGAATTTTCCGGGTCTCACGCCGCTTCAGGAGCGTATTGCCATGGACGAGATGATGCCCTTTCTGGTGGCCCACGGAGAACTCGTGCTGACCGCCGTGGTGTTCCTGGAGCAGCTTGGCCTGCCCCTGCCCAGCATGTTCTTCCTGGTGGCGGCGGGCGCGTTGATCGGCACGGGCCAATTGAGCGGCGGCTGGGTGGTCTCCTTGACGATTGTGGCGGCGCTCATCGCGGATTCGCTCTGGTACGAGCTGGGCCGCCATTATGGCAACAGGGTGCTGGGCTGGCTCTGCAAGATTTCCATCGAGCCGGACACCTGCGTGCGCCAGACCGAGCAGATGTATCACCGCCACGGCGTGCGCGCGCTCCTGCTCTCCAAGTTCGTGCCGGGGCTGGGCACGGTGGCGCCACCTCTGGCGGGTGTGTTCAAGCTGAGCCGGTGGCGCTTTCTGATTTACGATGGCCTGGGCGCGGCGATCTGGGTGGGGGTGAGCGTGGGGCTGGGCCACGTTTTTTCCGATCAGTTGGAGCTGGTGGCCGGCTACGCGGCCCAGTTTGGCCTGACGGCGGGTATTGGGTTCGCCGCGGTAATTCTCATCTACATCCTCTACAAGTTCACTCATCGCCAACTGCTGTTGCGGCGGCTGCGCGGCGGGCGCATTTCCGTTGATGAACTGAAGGAACTGATGGATTCCGGACAGGCGCCGGTGATCGTGGACCTGCGCCACGCCCTGGACGTGGAAGCGGAACCCCACGGCATCCCCGGGGCTCTGTGGATGCCCCCCGAGGAGTTTCTGGAGCGGCACGGGGAGCTTCCGCGGGACAAGGACGTGATCCTGTACTGCTCCTGACCGAACGAGATCAGCAGCGCCCGGGTGGCGCTCATGCTCTACAAGCGGGGGATGACCGGCGTGCGGCCTCTGCTGGGCGGACTCGGCGAGTGGAAGGCGCGCGGCCTGCCCGTGGCGGCCCACACTCCGTCCGGGGCGGCTGCTCCAGGCGCTCCCTGATGCAAACCGCGGCAAGATCCGGGTGGCCGGCGGGTTTTATTCCATGGTTGATTGCAGGTCATGAAGCAAGACAGCATCAGCACACGTGTTGATGCCCTGGACTGGCAGGGCATCGCCGAACAGTTGGACGCGCGGGGTTTCGCCCGCACGGCCCCATTGCTCACGCCCAGGGAGTGCCGGGCCCTCGCGGCGCTGGACGATGACCCTACGCGCTTCCGCAGCCGCATAGACATGGCCCGCTACCGGTTCGGCGAGGGCGCCTACGGCTATTTCGCCCATCCCCTGCCGGAGTTGGTGGCCAACCTGCGCGAGGCGCTCTACCCGCGGTTGGCCCCTATCGCCAACCGTATGATGGAGCGCATGGGCCTGCCCACCCGCTATGCTCCGCGCTTGCGGAGCTATCTGCGGCGCTGCCATGCCGCGGGGCAGAAGCAGCCCACGCCCCTGCTGCTGCGCTACGGGCCGGGCGGCTTCAACTGCCTGCACCGGGACCTCTACGGCGAGCTGCTCTTTCCCCTCCAGGCCACGGCCATGCTCAGCCGTCCCGGCACGGACTATGAGGGCGGGTCCTTCCTGCTGGTGGAAAACCGGCCCCGCCAGCAGGCCCGCGGGGAGGCCATCACCGCCGCCCAGGGCGAGCTGTTGATCTTTCCAGTGCATGAGCGGCCGGTGCAGGGGGCGCGGGGCGTCCTGCGCGCGGCCATGCGCCATGGCGTGAGCCGCATC
>JAPUIH010000085.1 GCA_027297205.1 SAR324 cluster bacterium
GGCCAGTTCGAAGTTGCCCATGGCGTAGTAAATCGATCCCCTCATGGAGTGGGCCGGTACATGATCCGGCCGCACCATCAACACCAGGTTCACCTGCCGCAGCGCCTCGTTGTAGATGCCGTCAATCATGGCCGTCTGAGCCCGCTCCAGATATTGGGCGATCAGCAGGTCCTGAAACTGTCCAGCCCCAGAGCCTGCACCCGGTGCCGCGCCAGGCGGCCGGCCCGCAGCCCCGGCCGGTTGCTGCTGGCCGATCGAGAGGGGTATTTCAACCTCATAATTGGGTTGATCCACGGCCAGCACCACCGTGGATTCCTGGCCGCGGAAAGTCGTGGTGATACGTATCACCTGGATGCCGTCCTCTTCGCTTTCCGTGACCTGGATGCCGGTTTCACCCTGGCGGGTTTTCAGCACGGACTTGCCCGCCTTGTCACCTCCGCCCGCGGTGCAACCGGCGAGCAATCCCAGCGCGAGCGCCAGCGCGATGCAGCGCCACAAACGCGGCATGCGGCCCTTAAAATCGATAGCCAAAGCGTATTTCACTTCCTGTCCCCGAGATTTTGTTACTGCCCTCAATATCTTCCTCAACAAAACTATTCACCCCCAGGACAATCACCAGCCTGTCTCCCACGATGAATTGGAATCCCGCCTTGAACAGATTGGCGTACTCCAATTGAGGGTGCAATAGTTTACCAATGCCGACGAATAATATCAGCCGGGACGTGCTGGCCTGCATCTGAATAATGTCCAGCGCCAGATACGGCGCCAGCAGCAGCCCCGCATCCAGGGTGATTATCCGGTCAGGGTTGTTGTCGTTTTTGTCGAGCAGAAGATTCAGGTCCACCCCGAAGGAGAAGCGCCCGGTAAGCTGTACGGTCTCGTTTATGCCGATCACCAAGGCATCGTGGTCCGCGCTGACCCCCGCGGAACTCACGATGGGAATGGTCATTTCCCCAAAACTTAAGGTGATGGCTTCCCGCTTGGGCGCTCGCCTGCCGGCCTGCTCGTCCACCAGAATGATGGCTCCGGTCTCGGCCTCAATCACTTTGATATAAATTGTGATCTGGTTGCGGTCGCGGAACAGGCCAATATCGATAAACCCGTCCACTTTCAGTTTCTTGGCCAGGGCGATGCGCGCTTCGTTGGAAGGAATTCCCTTGCGCAGCTTCAATACGCCCCGTACGATCTTCGTTTGCAGCCGCCGGCATTCCTGGCACTGCAAGAGCTTTACCGATGGGTTTGCCTCGAACAGTCTCTTCAGGATGATCACCTCGGCCTTGCGGCGGAAATCGGCGTCCACTTCCTTTCCAAAATGGAAGGAGTTGATGGCCAGGGTGTTGGCTTTGTCCGCGATTTTATTGAGAGAGGAGGCAATGAGGGTAATCGCTTCCTCCAATTGAAACAGGTCCTCGTCCTGACGGATGGAGAAGGACTGCTCCACGATCGGTTCCTTGATTTCCCTTTTCACCGGCTGTGCCCAGGCCGGCCGCATCCCCAGCAGGACCAGCCCGCACAAGACAACGGCGCCGGTCAGGCGGGAAAATCGTGCGCGTCCTTCATTCAGGCTTTTCAATCGCCCAACCATTGACCCTCCCTGGTCAACAGAAAGTGAACTACTTGAAGAGGATTCCGAATTCCTCTATCTTGGTCGGCGGATTGACAAAGATGATGTCCACCCGCCGGTTTTTCTTGCGCGCGTCCCGTAGTTGCCGTCCGCGCAGCTTCTTACCAAAGTCGTCAACGTAAGGCACTCTGGGCCTCTGTTCCGCGTATGCCCTGACGGACATCCGCTCCTCTGACATTCCGATTCGGCGTAAAAATGTGGAGACATTGGTGGCCCGCGCAGATGACAGTTCCCAATTCGAAGGAAACCGCCTGGTGCGAATGGGCACGTTGTCCGTATGGCCCTCCACGATAATCAAATCCGTTGCATGCTCCTCTAAACGCTTCACTTCCTGAAACAAGGGCCGCAGCCGCGTCAGCGCGGCCGGCTGCACCCGGTCCCCCCCGCTGCGGAAGAGAAAATCCGATGGCAGGGAGATCACGCATTCCAACTTGGAATTGCGCAGCTCGAAATTGCGGTAGAGGCCGCGATTCTGCTCGAAATACTTCGCCAAACCCGTGCAGTTCTTCGGCGCGGTCGACAGAAAGGTCAACAGCACAAAGAAACAGAACAGCAGGGTCATCAAATCCGCGAAAGTTAATACCCATTCGCCGCTTTCCGAGGTTTCTGTTTTAGGTCTGAGCCGATCAAGCAACCCGCTCATAAATTAAACTCACCGCGTGCCAGGGCTGCCCGCCGTTCCTCCTGCAATTGCAGTCGCCTGCGCTTCGACAGGTAGATGATCAAGTCCTGCTCCACCACGTCCGGCCGCTCCCGCCGATGGAGATAAAGCACGCCCTCTCGAATCATCTCGTAGAGCCGAATGTAACTTTCCTTGGTGCGATGAAGCTTGGCGCTGACGGGCAGAAAAATAAGCTGCGCCAGCAACACACCATACAGCGTGGTGATGAGCGCCACGGACATGCCGCCCATGATATCCACGATACTGCTGCTCTCGCCCGCCGCGCGGCCCAACAGCAGGATCAGGCCCACAATTGTGCCCAGCATGCCAAAGGCAGGCGCGACGCGGCCCATGTACTCCATCACGGCAATGTCGTTGTTCTCTTCCACGGTGTAATTTTCGATTTGTGAACTAATGATCTCATTCACCATCTCTTCACTGACCCAATCCACCTGGATGAAGTTATTCATGGCATCGCGCATGAAATAAAGCGGTACGCGCTCCACGGAGGAGTCGGGTATCAACTCCTTGCGATAACGCGCTTCGGAAAATTCCAGCATGGAGGTATACACCGCCTCGAATTCCTCGTCTTTCTTCTCCCGCCCGAACACCGCGAACACGAGAATGATGGTTCTCATGGCCTTCCCAACGGGAAAGGCGATCAGCGTGGCCGCATAGGAGCCGCCCAGCACGATCATGATCGATTTCAGGTCGAGAAAGCGGGTGAAAGCCGCCAGCCAGGAGGACTTGAACTCCACCATTTGACTCGTAACGAGAGCAATCTCGTTGCGGGTAGCGCCGCGAGCCTTCAGTCCGTCGATGACCGTTTCGAATTGGGTGATCTCGTAGACGTAGAAATTCGAAAGGTGGTCCGGCCAGGTGATGCCGAATATGATCAGCGCCGCCCCTACCATAAATCCGATAAATGTTCCAAATCGATCCAGCATGGCCAGCAATTCCGCTTATAAATTCAATCGGGAAAACCCCTGCTGCCTTGCCTGAATTTACACGGATGGAAAGAGCCCGCGCCATGACAATGCAAGTGTAAATAGTCCCGAAATCACTCTAAGCAATTCATATACCAAAGCAAAGTGGGGCTTTGCATCATTCCGGGAGGCAGATTATGCAATTTCGCCGATCCAGGAACCGGGCCGGTTCATATGCGCTATCCGCCGCCGGACTCTTCATTTCTCCCAGGATGGCTGCGCACCAGGCCCAACTCGGCCAGAAACTCGTCGGAAAATCTGCCGTGGCCCACCAATTTAACGGGGCCTTCCAGCCTGGCGTGGAAATTTTCGTCCAATTCCACCTTCAAATCGCCTCCCCTGGTGGAGACGGTCAGCGGCGATCGGCACAGGCTCAGCCGGCAGGCCACGGCCGCCGCGGCACAACTGCTGGAGCCGGAGGAAAGCGTATAGCCCGCGCCGCGCTCCCAAATTTCGATGCGAATGCGGTGCTCGTCCAGCACCGTCATGAACTGGACGTTGGTGCGGTTGGGAAACTGTGGATGATTCTCCAGCCCGGGCCCCAACTCTCTGGCCAGTTCGGGCGTGGGATCGTCCACCTGCACCACGCAATGCGGATTTCCCAGTCCCGCGCCACTGATCAGAACCTCGCGGCCATCCACCTCCAGTGTCTCTTGCAGCACTTCCCGCGGCGGCCCGGCCATGGGAATGTCACCGCTGGCGAAGCTCACCCGCCCCATGGCAATCGCCACGAGGCCGCCGGTGGCATCCAAGACCTCCGCGCCCACCTCGCCACCGAGGGTGGAAATGGAAAACCCCTTCTGCCGGACGTGGCCCCGTTCCCAGAGGTAGCGGGCAAAAATACGCAGCCCGGTGCCACTTTTTTCCCCTTCGCTGCCATCCGGATTAAAAATACGCAACGCCGGCAGGCCCGGGCAAGGTTTCTTCCCGGGCAGCGCGGAGAGTGGCCCCAACAGGATACCGTCCGCGCCCACACCCCTCTGGCGGTCGCAGATGCGGCGGATGGCCTCGCTGCCGGGTGGCGTGGTGAAGCGTTCCGGCTCCATCACCAGATAGTCGTTTCCCAGGCCGTGATATTTCCAATAGTCGCCCATTTCTGTTCCGAGCCCTACGGTGTCCGTTTACAGACGCGGCCCTCCCGGATGGTGATCAAGCAGTCTTGCTCTAGGAAACGCGGCATCCAAATTCTCCGCAATGTGGATGGGGCGTCTGGCGCGCTCCTCCTGGCCCAAATCATAGCAGCAATCCATGGACCGTTGCTGCGAAATCGGCTCGGATGGGGAAATATCCGCATATCCCTTGTCATGGGGGGTAAAAAACAATAGGAGAATAAGGCACGGGATACCAGTATCGTATTATGCCCGAATTCAAAGGAGGCAAAATGAACGGAACACTGCATCGTAATCGCGTCAGCCTGATATCTGGGATGGCGTTGGCGCTGGCCGCATTGCTGTTTGCGGCCCTGCTGATTGCCCCGCTTTCCACTGCCTTTGGCGCCGAGTGCCCTCGCGGCACCCTGGACAAGCGCTATTGCGACTGGGATGGCGACTTGGTGGCCGATCCGCCCGCCGATACCTCCAAGTGGGTCGATCCGAAGACGTTGATATTTGCCTATACGCCCGTGGAGGATCCGGCGGTTTACAAAAAAGCATGGGCTGGTTTCATGGCCCACGTGAGCAAGGTCACCGGGAAGAGGGTGCGCTTTTTTGCGGTGCAATCGAATGCCGCGCAACTGGAAGCAATGCGCGCCGGGCGGTTGCATGTGGCCGGATTTAACACCGGAAGCAATCCGATCGCCGTGAATTGCGCGGGATTCGTGCCTTTTGCCATGATGGCCGCCAAGGATGGCTCCTTCGGTTACGAAATGGAGATCATCACACACGTGGACAGTGGCATCATGAAAGTGGAGGATATCAAAGGCAAAACCCTCGCCTTTACTTCTCCCACCTCCAACTCAGGCTTCAAGGCGCCTTCCGCCCTGCTTAAAGCCGAGTTCAACATGATCAAGGGACGGGATTTCAAGACCACCTTTTCCGGCAAGCACGACAACTCGGTGCTCGGCGTGGCCAACAAGGATTATCCCGCGGCCTCCATCGCCAACTCGGTTATGTTCCGGATGTTCGAGCGCGGTGTGGTGAAAAAGAAGGACATCCGTACCATTTACAAGTCCCAGACCTTTCCCACCACTGGGTATGGCTACCGGTACAACCTGCGGCCCGACCTGGCGGCAAAGATCAAAATGGCGTTTTGGACCTTTAAGTGGGAAGGCTCGGAACTGCTGACCGAATTCGGCAAGAGCGCCGGGGAGTCTTTTATCCCCATCACCTACAAAGGCCATTGGGACGTGATTCGCACCATTGATATGGCCAATAACGTCAGCTACGCTTGCAAATAAATTTTCGTGCAAGCTTAAACCGCAGCGGACGCGGCGATGCTGAAAATTGAAAACCTAACCAAACGTTACCCGACTGGAGACCTCGCCCTGAATGGGGTGAGCCTGGAAGTCGCCAAGGGCGAGGTGGTCGCGCTGATCGGTCCATCCGGCGCGGGAAAAAGCACCCTGATCCGCACCATCAACCGTCTGGTGGAACCCACCTCCGGGCGGATACTGCTCAACGGCGTGAATCTGCCCTCGCTTGGTTCGCGGGCCCTGCGCCGGGCCAGGCGCACGATCGGAATGATCTTCCAGGAATTTGCCCTGGTTGAACGGCTCACGGTAATGGAGAACGTGCTCTCCGGCCAGCTTGGCTACGTCAGTTTCTGGCGCAGCCTGATCCGAAAATTTCCCCAATCGATAATTGACGAGGCCTTCCGCCTGCTGGAGCGGGTGGGATTGGAGGAATTCTACGATAAGCGGGCCGATGCGCTCTCCGGCGGGCAACGGCAGCGGGTGGGCATCGCCAGGGCACTCCTGCAAAACCCGGAAATCCTGCTGGTGGATGAGCCCACGGCCAGTCTGGACCCCAAAACTTCGCGCCAGATCATGCGCCTCATTACCGAGTTGACCTCGGAGCGGGGATTGGGCGCCATCATAAACATTCATGACGTGCCGCTGGCCATGCTGTTCGTCAAGCGCATTGTCGGCCTGCGGCAGGGGGAAATCGTATACGACGGCGATCCCGACGGTCTGACCTCGGAGCGTCTCACCGATATTTATGGAGAGGAAGACTGGACAGCCACCGTGCGCAAAAAAGGCAGTGACCAAGAAGAGGAGGATAATGGGGAGGAAAATGACGACGATCTTCCCCAAGCCGCCATGTCCCTCTCCCGGCGCGAGGCGGCGGGCCGCCAGGCAGGCAGGAAATGACCGGTGAGGCGCGCATCAGCCGGCGCTGGAAGAAGGCGCCTTTCATCCAGAATCCCAGACTTCGCTGGGCCATCTATATCGGCGCGGCGGTTTATCTGGTGCTGGCGATCGCTTCCGTCGAAGTCAACTGGACCCGCATTGTAGACGGCATCCCGCGCGGCATAAAGTTCGTGGGGGCCTTTTTCACTCCGGATTTCGTCTCCCGCTGGGACGATATATATGAAGGGTTTGTGGAAAGCCTCTCCATCACTGGCGCTTCCACCGTCCTTGGGTTGCTGATTTCAATTCCCATCGGGCTGGGCGCTGCGCGCAATATCTCGCCACTGCCCGTGTATTTGGTTTGCCGCTCCATCATTGCCGTGTCCCGTGCCTTTCAGGAGATAATAATCGCGATTTTGTTCGTGGCCATGTTCGGTTTTGGACCCTTCGCGGGGGTGATGACCCTTTCCTTCACCACCATCGGTTTTATTTCCAAACTGCTCGCCGAAGATATTGAGGATGTCGACAAGGAGCAGGTGGAGGCCATCCGCGCCACGGGATCGTCCTGGCTGCAACTGATGAACTATGCCATACAACCCCAGGTGGCGCCGCGCCTGGTGGGTCTGGCCATGTACCGGCTGGACATTAATTTCCGGGAGTCGGCAATTATTGGGATTGTGGGCGCGGGGGGCATTGGCGCCACCCTGACCACGGCCTTCGACCGTTATGAATTTGAATCCGCCGCGGCGATTTTGCTGATCATCATCGTCATTGTAATGGGGGCCGAGTACGCCTCCGGCTATGTCCGCAACAAGCTGACCTGATGCCTACGAGAACACTCAACGGAACCAAAGTCTGGCAGCGCCGGGACCGCGCCACCCAGTTCAGGATTTGGCTGGGTTGGCTGATCGGGACGGCGGTGTTCCTTTATTGCTGGCGTATCATATCAGAGAATACCGAGTGGGAGTTTGTGCAGGACGCGCACATCCAGGCCCTGGACATGGCCTCGCGCATGGTGCCGCCCCGCTGGTCCTACACCCCGACTATCCTCAGACCGCTTTGGGACACAATCAACATCGCCACCCTGGGGACGGTATGCGCGGTGGCCATCGCCACGCCGGTGGCCTTTCTGGCTGCCCGCAACACCACGCCCAGCCTGCTGGTGGCGCGGCCCCTGGCGCTGATGATTGTGGTTTCTTCCCGCTCCATCAATTCGCTGATCTGGGCCCTGATGCTGGTGTTGATCATGGGGCCGGGTGTGGTTGCCGGGATTGTCGCCATCACGCTCCGCTCGATCGGTTTCGTCGGCAAATTGCTCTATGAAGCCATCGAGGAGATAGACGAGAGACAGGTGGAAGCCATCATCGCCACGGGAGCCAGCCGCCCCCAGGTGCTTCTGTATGGCATCGTGCCCCAGATATTGCCGGCCTTTGCGGGCATTTCCGTTTACCGTTGGGACATCAACATCCGTGAGTCCACGGTGCTTGGCCTGGTGGGTGCGGGTGGAATCGGATTGGAACTGCAAGCCTCGGTGAACATCCTCGCCTGGAATCAGGTCACCCTGATTTTTATCGCCATTCTCGGCTCCGTCGTGCTGAGCGAGTGGGTATCCGCAAAAATCCGCCATGCAATCATCTAGAGGCAAGGTGGCCGCCCGCCTGCTTCCGCCGGTGGTAGCGGACGGCTCCGCGCCGGCCGCTCCAACCCTCCCTGGAACCGATACGAGATGAATGAGGATTTCGGGGATATCACCAGCTTTCTGCTGGATATGGATGGAACGGTGTATTTAAGCGACAAGCTCTTTCCCGGGGTGCTGGATTTTCTTGCAGCCCTGCGCCGAACAGGGCGCGGGGTTCTCTTCTTCACCAACAACTCCTCCCAGGATGGCGCGGGGTACTCGCGGAAACTGACCGGTTTGGGCATCGCGGTGGAACCCGGCGGCATTGTCACCTCCGGCGCGGCGACGGTGGACTATCTCAACGATGTGGCCCGCGTACAGCGGGTCTATGCCCTGGGCACCGCGAGCTTCGAGGAGGAATTGCGCGCGGGAGGACTCCTCCTTGACGATCAGCAACCCCAAGCCGTGGTGCTGGGCTTTGACCTCACGCTCACTTATGACAAGCTCAGGCGGGCTTGCCAATTTATCCTGCAGGGAGTGCCGTTTATCGCTTCCCATCCCGACCTGACCTGCCCGACCAGCGAGGGGCCCATACCCGATTGCGGGGCCATCACCGCGCTGATAACGGCGGCCACGGGCATAGCGCCCGTGGTGATCGGCAAACCGCACCGCTACATGGTGGATGCCGCTCTCAAGCGGCTGGGGAGCACGCCGGCACAGACCGCGATTGTGGGGGACCGTCTCTACACGGATATGGAGATGGGTTTCCGCAGTGAGTTGCGCACCGTGCTCGTACTGTCGGGGGAATCAACAGAGGCGGACGTAGCCAAGGCGGCCCGCAAGCCGGACTTGGTGGTGCCCTCCATCGCGGAATTGATCCCCCTCATTTCCTGAACTTGTGCTCCCGTCCGTGAAAACACAGGAGGCGGAGCAAGGCGCCATGGACATGAGCAGGTGGTTGAACAGGACCGAATTGCTGCTGCCCCTGCTGGCCTTGCTGCCCCTGCTGGCTTATCCGCCCTTGGAATGGGCGGTGGCGGGCTGGGTGGGGCTGACGCCGCTTTTGCTGCTATTGAAGCATGGCCCTGGCCACTTGCGTTCATGGCTGGTGGCGGGCTGGGGCTTTGGCGTGGTTTTTCATGCCATTCAATTCAGCTGGGTGCACCGCACCTTGGTCGAACTGGGAGGCATGCCCGCGCCGAGCTTCATTGCCTTTGCGGTGGGAATGCTGACGTTCCTGGCCTTGTTTTCCGCTTTGGTTATCGCGGGCAGCCGCTGGGTCTGGATACGCCTGGGGATATCGCCTTACCTGGCGTTTCCTGTGCTGCTTTCCCTGCAGGATATACTATTGGGCCGGTTCCCGTTTGGGGGAATGCCTTGGGGGTCTCTGGCCGGCACCCAGACACCTTCCCTGGCCGCTCAGATTGTTGTGCCCATTACCGGAGGGGCAGGCCTGGTGCTGTTGCTGGCGGCGGTCAATGCCGGCTGGGCCTGGGCGGCCGAGGGCTTTTCCCGCTCCCTGCGGCGGGCCCTGGGCCGGCTGGCCGTCTTGGCCTGCATCACCATTCTGCTGCTCCAGACCTGGCCCCTGCCCATGTGGGATGGGACGGGCCGCAGCAGCTTTTCGGCTCTGCTCATTCCCGGCAATTTCTCCAATCGGGATACGTCCGGGCGGGAATCGCGGATGCGGGGCTTCGTGGCTCGCACTCTCGCCGAAATTGGCCGCCTGGAGCGGGACGGAGCCCGCGGGAGGCCACCTGGCGAAGGCCCAAAGGCGGGCGTAGTGGATCTGATTGTCTGGCCGGAGGGAGCCGTGCAGGGCTATGTGGCGTCGGGAAATCAACTGATGGAACTGTCCCAGCTGGCGGCTCTGCTCGATGCTGATTTTCTGCTCGGCTCCGATTCCCACGGCCTGGGAGGCGATTACAATTCTTCCTACCTGGTAACGGCGGGCCGCTTCGATTTCAAGCGGTACGACAAGCGGGAACTTGTTCCCTTCGGCGAATACGTGCCCGCCGGTTTTCGCTGGTTCTTCGGAAAAAAGGTTACCAGGGGAGAGAGGGACTATCTGGCAGGAAAGGGGATACCGGTATTGCCATGGCAGGGGCGGATGATCGGGCTGGCAATATGTTTTGAGAGCATATTGCCCGGTCATATGCGCCGCGCCGCAAGTGACGGTGCGGAGGTGATCGTGACGATCGCCAACGACCACTGGCTCACCCCGGCGGCGCGCTTGCAGCACCTCCGCCTTTCCGCGCTGCGGGCCCTGGAAATCGGCAGGGATCTGTTATTCGTCTCCAATGGCGGATGGAGCGCGCATGTGGCACGCGGGCGCGTGGTTACTTCCGCAAACCGGGAGATGCAGGCACTGTTGGCGCGGCCCCAGTTGAGGAACGGGACAACGCCCTGGGTGCGTTGGGGCTATGTACCCTTTGCCGTGCTGTTGGCGGGGATGGCCTGCGTGGTGCTTCTGCTCAAGCACCGGCAGGGCAGGGCATGACTGACGGCATTGCGAACTTTCTTTGCAGGCTGGCGCCAATTTGCGATAATTCCCATAGAGTTAGCGGGTAGTGCAATTTGGCAAAAGACGGCGGGGGAGCGCCGATACGCACAAAGGTTGCATACCCGGATAGATATGGCCCTTGATCGCCTCCGCATTGCCTATGATTGGGTAGGACGGGGTGGACAGGTCCGGAATCCAATGGTGGGAATATAATTCGAGGACATGGCATGGAATCCCAAACCACGGGCGCACAGCAGCAAGAGGCAGATTCGGCCCGGCAGCTTCCGGATGATTTCCCGCAACGTATCGCCACCAAGATTGTGGTTACCCTTGAGCGTGAGCGTGATCCTGAAGCGGCAATACAGCAGATTGGCACGTTGATCTTGCGCAATCTCGGGGTCGACAACCGCCAGAAGTATTTCGTGGATGCCGTGGAAACGCTGTTGGAGGAAAGCGAGTCCAAGCGCTATGCCGCGTTAAGCTATGTCTCCATATCCCTGGATCCGGAAAACGAAATCCGCCACGAACAGTTTCTGAATGAGGTGCTTGATATTCTGATTGACGATCATATGAATATCGTCAAACCGACCGTGCAAATCGAAGGAAGCCGCAAGTCATTCTCGGTATACGCGAGGCATCTGGGAGAAGTGTTTACCGAAATGATCGACATGAACAGCGATCTTTACGAGACCATCGGCCACATCTTCTCCACCATCATTCGCAAGGAAATGGCCCAGGAGCAAGCCGGCAAAGAGGCCCCCGACTCCTTCCGGCGCATCAGCATGTCTTCCAGGGACCAGCCCAAGGCGGCCAAGAAGCTGTTCGATGAAATCGTCGACGTTATCCATGCCCGGGGCGAGTTTCATTCCGATTCGCTCAATCAGCAGAATCCCAACGAGTATATGGGGGTGTTGGCAGACCGTATGCGCGCTACCCGGCGCTATGTGATTCAGGACATTCTGAACAAGCAGGCGCTGGCCAAGAAGAAGGAAATTGAAAAAGAACTTAGTGAACGGCTGGCCAGCGCAGAAGAGATTATTCTGGCCACCGATTCCTTCAAAAAGGCTCTCAATCTCTTCTGGACGGAGAAGCTTTACAATTTCAAATACTTGTCCGTCGAAAAAGTCCGGGTCACCGTACAGGTAAGCGCCATAGTACTGGGCATTCTCTATTTTCTGGTCGGTTATCTGGAGTTGTATCAGATGATGTGGTGGGAGGGTCTTGTCGTGGCGGTCGGCATGTACATATACGCCCGGTTCCTGTGCTCGCGGCGGGCCTTTCGGCGCTTCTTTCCCGATGATGTCAGTAAGGAACTGGAGGTGATGGTCGGCTCCTTCACACCTACTATCCGCCGCATGTCGAAGGATCAGATGGACTCGTTTCTGGTGCGGCAGGTTAAGGATCCGCGCAATGTGGAGCTGCTGCCCATTATCTCTGAATTCGTCAAGTACGTGTTCGCGGTGATGCCCGAACGGAAATCGGCAATTATTACCCTCGAGGAATTGGCGGATATAATGGAAAACATCGAGCTCGATGTATCCCGGAAAATGAGGATCTCGGCGGCGCAGAACGAATTCTAATTCCGCCTCCGCTTTGGCCAATGCCCAGGCGGCACCGGCGGTTTTTCCGCAATCATGTCCATCCCTTTTTGTGGCTCCCGGGCCGCATTAGTGAAACTGTACGTACTCGAAGTCTAATTCCTGCCCCCCTACCCCTTTGGCCTGCGGCGCGATCCAGTTGGCGATTTTTCCCGGCTCATAGACCGGCACCATGGAGCGCTTCACCAAATCGTAGTCGGCCTGGGAGGGCAACCAGTCCACCATTCTGCTTTGCAAGGTCTGCTCGTCGCTGGGATTGCCCTCGATGTCGTAACACTGACCACTGTAGATTCCCATGTGACGCCCGAAGCGCACGCTGGGCAGGGTAATGCGCTCGCTCAGCTCATGCTCTTTGAGGACGGCGTTCCACCGCTCCAGCACCCGTTTGCAATCTGCCACATAAGCATCCAGCAAGCAGGCGTTCATGGCCCGCCGGAGAGGAATTTGGCGGGTGGTCCAGCTGCCCTCTTCGAAGATTTTGGCCTCAAACACATCGTCCAGGGCGACATGATCCGGATATCTGGAATTGTCCGATTCCTGATAGCGGCCCTTCAATCCAGCGGCGAAGAAAGCGGCCGCGTTGGAAGAATCCTCGCTGCCGAACAGGTCATAACTGGCGGTGGCCCACTCGTTCACATACCGCTGCACCACCGGCAGGGGAATGGCACCCACGGATTCCGGGTCCTTCCCCTCCCTCATCAACTCCGCCGTCCGTTTGATCACTCGCGCAATGCCCGTTTCACCCACGGCCATATGAAATGCCTCTTCCATCAGCATGAACTGGGTGGTGCGGGCCAGCGGATCAAATCCGCTTTCCGCCAGCGAGGCCAATTGGTACTTGCCGTCCCGGTCCGTAAACGTGGTGAAGCAAAACAGGGCCAGCCAGTCGCTGATGGGTTTGTTG
The DNA here is from genome assembly GCA_027297205.1 of SAR324 cluster bacterium. Taxonomy (GTDB): domain Bacteria; phylum SAR324; class SAR324; order SAR324; family JACQKK01; genus JAPUIH01. The sequence continues at coordinate 13,181 of JAPUIH010000085.1, forward strand.
AACGCGTCCAGGATTCGCGGACGGTCCGGGTGGCCTGAGCGGCGCTCCAGCATCTCCTCCGCCTCGTCCCTGCCGTCCACGCCGAAATAACTGTGCAGCAGATACACCATCGCCCAAAGATGGCGTGCCTCCTCCACATTGACCTGGAACAGATTGCGCAGGTCCAGCAGGCTGGGCGCGCACTGGCCCAGCAGCCGTTGCTGCTCCACCGATGCGGGCTCCGTATCCCCCTGAGTGACCACCAGCCGCCGCAGGTCCTTGCGGTGCTCCCCGGGCACCTGATCCCAATAGGGGACTCCGACATGGTCGCCAAAATGGATGGTTTCGCCCTGGCGGGGATTGGCCAGGAAGATGCCCCAGCGGTATTCGGGCATGGTCACGTAATCGTAGTTGGCCCAGCCACCCTGGCCCACGCCGATCGCGGTGCGCAGGTAAATCCGGTCTTCCTGGAACCCCCCCGGACCCATTTCGCGCCACCAGTCCAGAAAGTTGGGATTCCAGCGCTGCAGCGCCCTTTGCAGCTTGGGGTTGTTTTCCAGGTTGACGTTGTTGGGGATGCTGTCGAGCATGGTAGGACCTTCCCGTCTGTGTGTCAGGTGCGGTGCCGGTCGAAGCGCGGGCGTTCCGGCTCGCCGTAAAGGGTGAGCGCCCCCCGTTCGCCGGTGGCGTTGGGGCGCTGAAAAATCCAGTTCTGCCAGGCCGATAATCGGCCGAAAATCTTGCTCTCCATGGTTTCCGGTCCCGCAAAGCGCAGGCTGGCTTCCATCCCCGTCAGTGCGTCCGGGGATAGGCTGGTACGTTCTTCGATGGCCAGGCGCACTTCATCTTCCCAATCCAACTCGTCCGGAGCGGCGGTGACCAGTCCGGCGTCCAGCGCCTGCTGCGCGCTCAAATGCGGCTCCTTGCCGGTGTCCAGGCGCCGCGGGTGTTCCGGGTTTCCGCAGAATCGCTGGGCGAGCCGGCTCAGGCCGTTGCCCATGGGAAAGGCGCCTTCGTTGAGCGGAGACAGCGCAATCCCCGCCGGATCGTCCGCGTCATCGCGCATATAAATACGGTCGGAGGCCAGGGCGAGTTCAAAAAGAAACCCACCAAAACAGGAGTTGCCTTCGATCAGGGTGAAAATCGAGCGGGCGGTCAGTTCCAGCCGCTTCAGGGTGCGGCCAATGAGCAGCCGCACTTCGCGCAGAAACCAATCGTCCGGCCGGGCGCGCAGCTGTCTGTCCAGGGCCATCACCGATTCCAGTTCCCCTTCAGAACGGATCAGAATCAGCCCGATCTCCTCGAAATTGAACCGCAGTTCCACCAGCACGTCGTCCAACTCCCGGAACAAGGCCAGCGGATACCACCCGCTGCCCGCCTGCGCCGCATTATCAGGCAGGGGGGTTTCCGCGGTTGAAGTGGCCGGGCCGCGCAGGGTTAGCCGAGCCACACGCGCATCCGGCTCCACACTCAAGGTGAGGTGCTTGTATATGATCTCGTTGCCCCGCCGTTCCTTTACCAGGGGCTCCAGCGCGATCCCCTGTTGCGTTGCGCCTTCCCGGACCAGTTCAGCCACCCGCTTGGCAATCATTTCCTCCCACTGGGAAGGAGGATGCACCTCGTCCACCAGATTCCACTCCATGGCACGCCGGCCTTTTACCCCTTCGGCGAGGGTGCAAAAAACATCGGCCAGATCGCGGCGCACATGGCGCTTGTCCACCAACCGCGTCAGGCCGCCTGTCCCGGGCAGCACCCCCAGATAAGGAATTTCCGGCAGGCTCACCACGGAGGAATGGTCGTCGATGAGGTGGATTTCCTTGCATGCCAAGGCCAGCTCGTAACCGCCGCCGCTGGCCAATCCGTTCAACGCAGCCAGGTAATATTGTCCGCTATGCGCGCTGGCTTCTTCCATGGCCAGGCGGGTCTCGTTGGTGTACTTGCAGAAATTCACCTTGAAGGGATGGGAGGCTCCGCGCAGCATGAAAATGTTTGCGCCGGCGCAGAACAGCCGCTCCCTGGCGCTGGTGAGCACCACCACGCTCACTTCCGGATGTTCGAAGCGCAGCCGGGTCACCGCGTCGGCAAGCTCCACATCCACGCTGATGTCGTAGCTGTTCAGTTTCAGCGCATAGCCGGGCAAATAGCCACCGCCCTCCTGTACGTCAAGGATCAGATAGGCGGCGGGCCCTTCCACGCGCAATTTCCAATGCTTGTACTGTTGCGGGTGGCTCTGCGTTTCCAGCAGTGGCCGTGACGCGGAAGACTCTGAGATTGCTTCGGCCTGCACGGATTTTCCATCGGTTGCGGCTCTGGCGCATGCGCCCTGGGGAGCCTTTGTGAAATCTTGGACAAACTATATTTCTTCCACGATTTATGGCTCCGCTGCAAATCCATGTCAAGAATTATATTGCACATTTTTCGATAATATGAATTATATTGCATATCCTTCCAGGATTGCACGAGAATCGGGTGCTGATCGAAACGATAAGGAGGAAGGAAGTGACTCAGCAAATCCGCAAATCGGAATCCACGACACGCTTGCACCGGCACGCGGCGCTGTTGCTGGCGTTGGGCGCCCGCGTGCGCGCTCGCCGCAATGCGGACGGAATGACCCGCCGGGTGCTGGCGGAGCGCTCCCATTTAAGCCCCCGCTTTCTGGCTCAACTGGAAGCAGGCCGGGCCAATATTTCCCTGATCAATCTGGCGTCTATTGCGGAAGCGCTCGATATCGAACTGCCGTTGCTGTTGGCCGAGGCCTTGGGGGGCCCGCCGGAGGCCGCCCGGGAAGTTTCGATGCTGCACACGGAAATACAGACCGCCCTTGGCAATGCATCCCCGGCACGGCTGAAGAAGCTGCTCAATGAACTGAGAGTGGACACACAAGGTATTTTCGCACGGCCCGTGATCGCGCTGGTGGGCCTGCGGGGCACGGGAAAATCAACCATCGGTCCCTTGCTCGCGGATAGCTTGGGGATTCCTTTTGTGGAACTGGATGATATGATCCAGGATATTACCGGGTTGGCCCTGCAGGAAATTTTCGAACTGCATGGAGAGCGCTACTACCGCATTGCGGAGGGCCAAGCGCTGGAGAAGCTGACGGATCGGGCGCGGCCCGTATTGGTGGCGGTCTCGGGGGGTATTGTCACCGATCCGGCTTCCTTTGAACTGTTGAGAAGCCGCACCTTGCTGGTCTGGCTGCGGGCCGAGCCGCGGTTGTATATGGAGCGGGTGTTGTTGCAGGGCGACCGCCGTCCCATGGAGGACCGGCCCGACGCCATGGCTGAACTGTTGCAATTGCTTGAACAGCGCAGTTCCTTATACGCGCAAGCACATCTTAACCTGGATACGAGCAGGCTCGCGCCCCGGGACTGCGCGCTGAAACTGATGGAGGCGATCAGGCTGGAACAGGTGGCGGGATGATCTTACTTGAGGCCGGAAAAAGAACGCCCTCCCCAATGCGGCCATGGATGACTGCGCGGCGGGGCAGCCCGCTGTGGCGTCCAGGACTCTCCGGGGGGCTAATGATCTTGTTGCTGATGCTGACCGGGCTGTTGACGCTGCCGGGACCGGCACGGGCCGAGCCGGTCGCGGGCGAGGCCTGCTATGCCTATGGCCCGGGGGAAACCCTGGTGGCGGCCAAGCATATCGCCATCTCCCTGGCCAAGCGCAAAGCGCTTGAAGGCTACCGCCCCTAC
>JAPUIH010000086.1 GCA_027297205.1 SAR324 cluster bacterium
GACCCTATTGATTTTTCAAGCTATTGAAATCACAAATGTAGTTGGTTTCGTTTCGAAAAAACGGCCATTGAGGAGTGAAAAGGAGCCAAATGCCGCCACAAGGCGCAGGGAAGAAAACATGACCAGCTTAGCACGGCCCCAGGCGCGGGCGTAGCGCCAGCTTCCGCCAGATCGGGACGTGGGGTGGGTAATCGGGAGCACCGTCTGGCGTGTGGCGCAGTCTCGCGAAACGGCGGCGGAGGGAGGGGGGACAGGCCCCCCAGAACACCGGGGGGCGGTCCTGCCGAAGGCTCAACTTTCCGGCAACTCGTCCGCGAAGGCTTCGAAGGCATTGGGCAGCAACCGGAAAAGCGGCGGGGGTCTGGGTGGAGGGTATTTTTCCAAGAGGGTTCGTTGATCCGGATTGATGTCTTTTCCTTTAGCCAGATTGACTAGCGCGGCCAGAACAGCCACGTCCTTGTTTGTTTTCCTGTCGGGATATAACTTCGATTCCACCCCGCGGGAAGACACCAGGCCATTCCATACGCTCTTGCCCTTTTGCAGGTCATAGACATGGGCGGTCACCTTGATTTCACGGAAGATGGTGGCCTTGATGCCCCCGGTTGAGATGATCCGTCCGCGGGCGTCTTTGCGAGGAAATTCCCGCCTGTACTGGGTATCGCCGATGTCATCGTTCTCGATCCGCACCACAACAAGGAAGCGCTCTTTCAAGGCAGATTTTAGTTCCGCCAGGGCAGGCTTGCCGAATATTCCGTCGGTGGCGTACTCCTCCATCAAGGTTTCATACTTTTCCCGCCCTAAAGTATTTCTCACTTCCGGCATGGGCGTGAGGGGATAGTCCTCGCGTTCTTCCTGGATGGACAATTGCAGGTTGGTGGCATTGCGGTTTTTATGCTTGGCGGATAATTCCTCAAAGATGGAAAACACCCCTCCAATGGCCATGCCCCCATTGATGATGTCATTGTAGGTAAAATCCTTGGACTTTCTAACGCCGGTCACCGAGGTTGCGCAAGAACTGGCCAGCCCCATCATTAAAGCGAGTCCAATCAGGGAGAAGTTCTGAAAAATTTTCATCGGGCATCCTTTAACGGTGATGGGGATTGACAGGTTCGCCTATCCCCCGAGCTTGGGGAACCGGGTGTGAGGGTATGAGCTGCACCGCGCGTCCATGTTTGGCATCGGATGCCGTGCGTGCGGATGATGATGCGCCGAGTCAATTTCTTCCGGGTTGCGCCCGGAAGTGGTGGGCAAGCGAAATCGTTAAGCGGGATAGGACCCCAGGCCCGATTCCAGGCCGGGGATCCCCCGGAAAAGGAATTATTTCCCGCCTTCTTCCCGGTAATAGTTTGCGAACACGCGCGCTGTCTTGCCGCCGTGCTTTTCAAACAGGGAATCATGCTGCAATGGGTTGATGATATAAGCCACCATGGCTGAGCTTCCGCCACCGACGTTCCACCATTGGCGCATTTCCAGGATCACCTCGGCGTCCTTGTCCAAGAGGGTGACCAAGAAGGCCGATGCCGTGGTCCCACTGCCGGTTCCGCCAACGCAGGCCTCGCAGCCGAAAGAGAAACCCGGGTCGTTCACAATCATTACGGCGTCCACGCCAAGCGCCGCGATCGCTTCCTTGACGAACTCCATTTCCCCATCATTGCCCGTCAGAGCGGAATCGGTGGACTTCCATAACCCCGCCAGCCCAAACTCCGGAGCGCCCTCGGGCCCTGCTCCCTCATTGTAGGGATTTCCTCCGGTGGCTAACGAGAATGATGCCAACATGCTCAGCGCCTTGGAGGCCGTGGTTTCACTCTTCTTCTCTTCCGCCTCCATCTTCGCCTTCTTGTCGGCGATCATGCTGTTGTGTTTATTCAACACATTCCTAAAGGCGGAATTGCCCATCATTTGATCGCGGCTGATAAACCTGAAACGTAAATTTTCCTTGTTCATTTGTTCGATGAAACCCTCTTGCGCCTTGGTCGCGGCCTGGCTTCCGTTTTGCGCTGTTGCTATAGCGACGGCGGTTTGCAGTAAGGATTTTTTCCGTTCTCGTGGGTCGTCATAATACTCGATCGTCAAGGGAACCGTATAAAGCACCAAGGCGACCTTCTTAACCTCCCGCATGGCGGCTTTGTCCCAATCAACCCGGGAAGCGGTACATCCGGAAATCAGCATCAACACCAAAAAAGGGGCCAATGCGGAAATTAAATATCGTGATTTAATATTATTCACCGTAAGTCCTCATTATAAATTAACCATCACTCCCAGGATGGGGCGGTCACTGCTATTTAGGTGCGTTTGGACGCGGCATATTACCATGTATTCGGAGTATTAATCCAGGCACCGGCTTGAATTCACTTTCCCCTAAGTTCGAATAGAATTCTGGCACCTATTCCCAGGGTAGGGAGCGCAAATTAACGGCCCGCGAGCCCTAGCGCCCTCCGGCGACGGGAATCACCGCGCCGGTGATGTAAGAAGCCTCCTGCGAGCAGAGCCAGAATACCGTCGCCGCGATTTCCCCCACGGTGCCCGGCCGGGCCATGGGAATTTCGTGTCGCATGCTCTCCAGGCGGGCCAGCACCTGATCCTCTTCCGCCGCATCGCGGATGGTCAGGCCGGGACTGACCGCGTTGACCCGGATGCCTTCTTCGGCCACCTCGCGGGCCAACCCATTGGTGAACACGTCCAGCGCGCCCTTGGAGGCGGCGTAATGCACCCACTGGTTGGGATTGCCGAGCTTGGTGCCCGTGGTGGAAATATTGACGATGGCGCCGCCGCTGCCGCCCCGCGCGGTGGACATGCGCCGCACGGCCTCCCGGCACATGAGGATCGTGCCGGTGGTGTTCACGGCCAGCACGTCGGCGATCACATCGGCGGAGGCGTCCGCCAGCCTGGTCTGGGGACCGGTGATGCCGGCATTGTTGATGAGGGCGTCCGGATAGGCTTGCGCCTCTTGCAACGCCTGGAACAAGCCCAGGATCTCCGCTTCCCGCCGGATATCGCATTGATGGACGGTCAGGCCGCCTGCGGCCTCGCCCAGGCTTTCCTTGAACGCCGTGCAGGCCGCCTCGTCACTGACATAGGTGGCCCACACCGCCCAGCCTTCGGCCAGGAAACGCCGGGTGATCCCCGCGCCGATGCCCCGGCAGCCGCCCGTAATCAATGCCGTAGGCAAACCAACCTTTCTTGGTGAATATGCAGTGGGGGGATTAGTACTACTCTGTCAGTTGAAACCGCCGATGAACGCTGATAAACGCAAATCAGAATAATATCAACTTCTTATATCTGTGTTAGTCCGCGTCCATCTGCGGTTAGTCATCTGGAAGTATTTGTAATTATTCACGATATTTCAATTCTGACAAAGTAGGTTTATTACCCCGGATTTTATCCTCTGAAAAATCCGGCCTAGGGCGCCTCGTTGGAAAAAATGATGGTGCCGCTGGCGCCGAACATGCCCCCCACCCCGTGGCTGACGGATATCTTCGCCCCTTCCACCTGCGCCGGGGCCGTGCCGCGCAGCTGGCGCACACTCTCCTGCAGGGCGTACATGCCGTACATGCCCGAGTGCATGTAGCTCAGCCCCCCGCCGTTGGTGTTCAGGGGCAGCTTGCCGCCGGGGGCGGTGTTGCGCTCCCAGATGAACTGGGCGGCCTCCCCGCGCTTGCAAAAACCAAGATCTTCCAGCGCGTAGATGGGCAGGTGGGCGAATGCGTCGTAGATCATCAGATGATCCACCTCGTCCTGGGCGATGCCCGCCTCGTCAAAGGCCTTCTTGCCCGAGACGCGGAATGCGCGCGAGGTGGTGAAGTCCTCCAACTGACTGACCATGGGCGACTCCACGCTCTCCCCCGTGCCCAGGATGTACACGGGCTTGGTGGGGAAGTCCTTGGCCCGCTCGGCGGAGGTGAGAATGAGCGCCCCGCCGCCATCGGTGACCAGGCAGCATTGCAGCAGCCGGAAGGGGTAGGCGATCATGCGCGAATTCAGCACGTCATCGACGGTGATGGGATCTTTGAAGCTGGCGCGGGGGTTCATGCCCGCCCATTCGCGCTGCACCACGGCCACGTTGGCCAGTTGCTCGTCGGTCAGACCGTACTCCTTCATGTAGCGCAGCACGGGAATGGTGAACATGGTGGGCGGCCCCAGGGGCCCGTAGGGCAGCTCGAACTGCCCCGGCAGGCTGGATGCCGCCACGGCAGGGCGCACGCGGCCCACGTTGGAGCGTCCGCTCTCGCCGTGGGTGATCAGCACCGTATGGCAGAGCCCCTCGTTGATGGCCGCCGCGGCATGGCGCACATGAAGCATGAACGAACAGCCCCCCACCGTCGTGCCGTCCACCCAGGTGGGCGTGATGCCCAGGTAATGGGCCGTGTCCGTGGGGGTCTCGCGGGCCGTGACGATACCGTCGATATCCTTGGGGCCGATGCCCGCATCGGCCATGGCATTGAGGGCCGCATCGGCGTGCAGGCCCAGCTGGGAAAGCTCCGGGATTTTGCCCAACTCCGTGGTTTCGGCGGCCCCGACGATGGCAACGGATTTTTGTTTCATGTCAGCCTCCCGCCGGTTTGAATTTGGGCAGCGTGATTTCCTCGTTGACCTGCTCGAAGGTCACCTCAAGCGCCATATCCAGCTGCAGGGCCTCTGGGGTCTGCTCGCAGTCCACGATGTTGCTCATTAAGCGTGGACCTTCCTCAAGCTCCACCACGGCGATGGCGTAGGGCGCCTCGTCCTCGAAGCCGGGGGCCGGGCGGTGGTTGATGATGTAGCTGTAAAGCGTGCCCTTGCCCGATGCCTTGATCACTTCCACGGATCGCGAAGCGCATGCCGGACAGAAGGGGCGCGGCGGAAAATAAGTCTTGCTGCAGTCCTTGCACCGTTGCAGGCGCAGTTCCCCCGCCTTGGCGCCGTCCCAGTAATGCAGGGTCTCCGGGGTGGGCACGGGGATCGGTTTGCGGTATTCGGCCATGGTTGCCTTTCCTGATACGGATTTCCCGATGCTGAAGATATGATCGGGCAAGCCAATCACATTTTGCAGGGCCCTGCAAACCGAGTGGGCTCAATGGGCCGCCGGACTGGGGCAAAGGCTGCTGTGGGGAGGGCCTCAACCCGGCCTTGCACGGACAGGGACGCCCGCGCCACTATTAGCTCTCTAAATTCCGGGGGTGGCACGGGCAAACTTGTTTGCCCGTGATTTCGGTAGCATACGGTTCTTCCAGCACGGCACGGTCAGGGACGCCCCGCTATGCGGGGCTCCTCAGGGACGCGGTTTTTCTAAGTCTCTGATAATTAAGGGCTCCGCGTCGCTGAAGAGCGGGCGAAGCTCGCGTCTCGCCTGTCCTGAGCTTGTCCTGAGCGGAGTCGAAGGGCGAAGTCGAAGGGAAGTACGCGGAGTTCCTGGTGCTAAATGCTGGCGCCAATACCGAATTCTCAGACACAGCCTAGGCACCGCGTC
>JAPUIH010000087.1 GCA_027297205.1 SAR324 cluster bacterium
CCATGGCACGGGACGCGTTACCCCGGGCGGAATCGTTACCGCCAACAGCGCAGTGGCGCGGGTGGCCTCATTACGAATCCACACCGGGTAGCCCTCCGGCGAAGAGGAACGGGTGTGATGCGAGGCGCCCACATATTCCAACCCATCTCCAAAGGCCATGCCCGAGCATCCCATCCCACCGTCCAGCAGACGCTGTTTGCCGAACAAAAGCGACTCCACCAGCCCGGCGATGCTGTCCCGGGCTTGCTCCAGCTTTTCCGGGCCGCCGGCCGGAACGCCCGCGTCCCCACCTTCGGCCGTGGCATGGGTCAGGGCCTGCTCGGCGGCAGCCCGCATATCCGCGAGCCATGTGCTGATCCGGCTCAGCCCCTCTTTGGCGGCCATTACAATTTCGGCCGCGGTTTCCGTGGCCTGGATGGCCTGGTTGACCGCCGCCACTTCCGCCCGCGACTGCTCCGGAATCCAGATTGCTTGCACCTGTTCCAATTGGGCCGCATCATGGCCCGCACCTGTGTCTGGAGGCGGCTTGGCGCGCGGGGCCCTGCGTGGCAGGTCCCGCCGGCCGGGGGTATACGCCCCCCCTCCAAATCCCGTAATGGTCAATCCCATTTTTCCCTCCTTCCTCGGGTACGCTTCACCCGGCAAGGAAAAACATCCTGATCCCCTCCGCGAACGGTATGGCCGTGGCGCGTTTTGCCTCGGACATACGCGGTGGAGACCGCTCAACTGCAAACGCCGTCCAACACTGCGGCGGACGGCGCGGTACCCGGATCACCCAAGCAGAGTCAGGATGGTCTTCGGAACCTGATTGGCCTGGGCCAGCATGGCCGTCGCCGACTGCATCATGATCTGGTTCCGAGTGAAGTCCGTAATCTCCTTGGCCATATCCGCGTCGCGGATGATGGACTGGGCATTGGTCAATTCTTGCGAATTGATACGGAGTTGCCGCAGATTGGCTTCCAGGGTATTTTTCTGGAAAGCCCCCAGCGCCGCCCGGGTCACGTTGGCCTCGTTGATGGCCTTGTCCACGATTTTCTGGGCATCCTCGGCCCCTTGCGCCGAACGCAGGTCGAGGTCGCGCAGGCTCTTGAATCCACTGACGTTGTCCACACCATTGCCCAGTACGCGGGTATTGGTGTTCACCATGGACACCGCCACCGTCTGCCCGACATTCGGGCCGACCTGGAAGATCAGGGAATTCTGGAACACGGCGACCCGGCCCGCGGACTGGGCGCCTTCACCCGCATCCGCATCGGTGGTCACGCTGCCCCGGTAGCGCACTGCAAGACCCTGGGTGCGGGTGCCGGCGGCCCCGGTAAGCACCTGGCCCGTTCCTACTGCCACGTCCCTGCCGATGGTGCCGCGAATGTCCTGACCCAGATCGGCGCTCTGCATGACCCGCGATTCCTCCGAAAGCACTCCGGCGGTGGCGGAAGCCGCGCTAAAGGTATGTTCGCTGCCGAATTTGTTGTGTTGCAGTTGCAGACGGCCCGAGTTGTCCACGGTGAGATTAATATCGAGATCGTTCTTCTCGATCTCGTTGCGCAGCTTCCCGAATGTCTGCTCCACCGTGTCTCCGGGCTTCGTGATGAAGGAAACGGTTCGTCCGCCCTCGGAAATGATGAGTTTCTCTTCAGCATCCACCATTTCCTGGGTCAACTCCTCGCTCCCCGTCAGGGAAGAACGGGTGGCCAGTTGCTGAACCCGCACGTCGTAGCCCTCCGTGGGCGAGGCTCGTGTCTCCGGAGCGGCGGTAATGAATTCCAGCTGATCGCCGATCGCCACGCCATTGGCGCCCGTGGACCCATCCAGCAGCTTTTTTACGCCGAACTGGGCGTTGCGTGTGATGCGGTCGATGGTATTGAGGGCATTCTCCATCTCCAGCTGATTGGCCTCAAGCATGTTTGCATCATTGGCCCCTTCATTCGCGGAGGCGATAGCCAGCTGCCGCAGATTGGTGAGCAGATTGGTCACCTCGATCAGCGCGGCCTCGGTGGTTTGCACCATGCCGACCGCCGTCTCGGAGTTGTCGATCGCCTGATTGAGACCGGCGATCTGGGCCCTCATTTGCTCGGAAATGATCAGGCTGGCGGGGCCGTCCGAGGCGCGATTAATGCGCTGGGCGGAAGCCAGCCTTTCAAGGGATTTCGACAAGGCCCTGTCGTTGATGGCCAATTGCCTTTGGGCATTGATGGCCGAAATATTTTGATTGATCCGCAAAACCATGATCTATCCTCCTTGTTCGATCGTAACCCGCCATATCCCTGACGAGCCCACCGGAATTCCCGCCTCGCAAACGGGAGTGCCCCGGACATCATCTGCCCGCGGCATTTGAAGGGTATTCCACCTCGGCACTTAAGAAGCCTCGCTTCCCAGCTGCTCGCTTCCAGCAAGGAGCCGGAACACCCCATATACTTACTCCTCATTCTCCGGGCCGGGGGATGGACTGATTCCCGCCGGCCAGATTGTCAATCCGGCCATGAACTTCACATGGCCACGCGCCGCCATCCGGGCAGCTGGATATTGCTCAACCCGAGGGCGGAGCAGGACCCATCAGGGGATAAACCCCTTCATCTGAAGCACCGCCCCGCACACACCGGGGCGCACGCCTCCACCGCTCGCAGTAGGACCTCCCCACTGCTCCGCGGCGGGATACCGATACGCCCGCGCGGTGACCCACGGCATTACGCCATGCCCCGGCGGCGGACGAACTTC
>JAPUIH010000088.1 GCA_027297205.1 SAR324 cluster bacterium
GTTTGGACTATGCAGCCCAGCGCCAGCCGGTCCGTATCCTGCTTACATTTTAGTTGCAGAGCCGAGCGCTGCAGCCACATATTTTCCGAATCGCCCAGCCCGAACACGCGGGCTTCAAGGGCGGATGAGCCCAAATCAGACCGCCCAGCAATACCGCGGCGATGCGATCCACCAAGCCCCACCACGCGCCCGTGGGCACTATTCACTGGTACAATGGCAGGGCCCTCAGGGTGGCGAAATCTTGCCCAGCGCTCGGCCAGGCGCAGGTCCGCATGGCGCGCCTCCCGCCAGCGCCCATCCCACAATTCGCGCAGGATCGCTACCGCTTCGGCGAAATCCCCAGACACGAACATCCGCGCCTCACAAATTGTCAGGGCCGCCACGGGGGGGGGGCCATGGCACGCCCAGATAAGGCTGGCGGTATCTCAGATAGCGCGCCATTTCCTTGCCTCCCACGGGATCGGCCAATTGGCGTAACTGGCGGCGGATGGATTTGCCGGTCGCGTGCAAGCCTTTCGTGAGTGGGGATAGTTGAGGACTGCGGTAGGGGCCGGAGCGCCCGCGTTGACAGAGTCCTTGGGCGCATTCAGTATGGGCCATGGCGAAGCCGCCCTGAATCAACTTCTAACACAGTCAACCATGAACGCCTTCGACGTATTCAACGGAGATGCGGACGGCATATGCGCTCTGCACCAGTTGCGCCTGCATGAGCCGAGGGAGGCGGAACTGGTGACCGGCGTCAAGCGGGATATCGGGCTGCTGGAGCGGTTGGCGGATGTCTCCGATGCCCGGATCACCGTGCTGGACATTTCCATCATGACCAACCGGGCCGCGACGCAGGGGCTGCTCGAGCGCGGCTGCGAACTGCTCTATTTCGACCATCATTTTGCCGGAGAGCCCCTGGAACATGCGGCGCTGGAGGCGCATATCGATACATCCGCCGACGTCTGCACGAGCCTGCTGGTCGATCGATACCTCGATGGCGCCTACCGGGCCTGGGCGGTCACGGCCGCCTTCGGGGACAATCTGGTGAAGCAGGCCCGGGCCGCCGCCAAGCCGCTCGACCTGACGGCCCAGGAGCTGGAGGCCCTGCACACCCTGGGTGAACTGCTCAACTACAACTCCTACGGCGACAGCCTGGAGGACCTGCACATTCCGCCCGCGGAACTGTACCGGTCCCTGCGCGGCTATGAGCACCCATTGACCTTTCTCAGCGATTCGCTGGAGGCGGAAAATCTGCTGCGCGGGTTTACGGCGGATATGGTGCGGGCCAACCGCAGCAAGCCCATCTACGACGGCGGTGCCGGGCGGGTGTTCCGCTTTCCCAATTTGGTTTGGGCGCGGCGGGTGGTTGGGGTCTATGCCAACCGCCTTTCCGCCGAAACCCCGGAGCGCGCCACGGCGCTGGTGGTGCCCAATCCGGATGGAAGCCTGCGGATCAGTGTGCGCGCCCCGGAAGAACGTCCCAGCGGCGCGGACACCCTGTGCATGGCATTCCCCACGGGTGGAGGGCGCACCGCCGCCGCAGGAATCAACCAACTGCCGGAAGCCGATCTGCCGAAATTTCTGGAGGCCTTCCAGGAAGCTTTTCAGGAGTGAGTCCAACCGCAAGGTACTAGGTGGGGTCGCGTCAAAGAATCAATTCGTCATGGATAACTGCACCAGCCGGAGAGGCTGGCTTTCGCCGTGGCCGCTCCGGCTGGTGAAAAAACCGTTCCGCACATCGATGCAAGATGCCAGGCCGGTCTATTTCTTTGGGGAATAGCTCCAGAACGTTCCAATGTAATCCCGCGCTTCGGTGGGAATGTGGGTACGCTCGTGAGGTCCCGAATCCGCGATTTCGGAAATGAGGATCATCCTGCCGTAGGTCGCGGCGAGCATCTTCAGCATTTTATCGGCTTCCTCCCCCTGCAAATCCGGCAGGGTGACTTCACCCATTCTGACTTCATCGGCATGGTTGTGATAAAATTTCCGCGTTTTCTGGTCGAGCTTTTGATAGGCTTTTTCGTTAAGCGCGATCTCGATTGTCACCGGTGACGCACCGACTTCATCCGTTTCGAAGACCAGCCCGAAAAACACCCCATTCCCGGCCGGCTTGAACGAGTGGTGCGGCGCATTGCCGAACACGCAACCCGCCGTGGCATCCACGTGCAGGAAACCGGGGGGCGGCGCGGCGCCAGCCTGCCCCCCGAACATCACCGAACCAAACAACATCGTTGTGGCGATTGCCACACAAATTTTGTTCATTTTCTCCCCCTACGGGTTGGAATACGGCCCCTGATAGCCAATTCCGGGATTGGTGAACGGCTTGATGCGCGGCTCTGCCGCGCTTCGGTTCAGGCTTCTCTCCATGCATCTTCCAGGAGTGGCCCAAGCCCTGCCGCATTGTGATGGGAGTTACTAGAACAAACTTATAAATTATCCCACATTTCCCAGATGGATCACGAAACTCCTGGTCCGACCCCACCTTTCCATATATAATAACAGTAAGTTGAGTGTGATAATCCCTCGGTGACCGGGAGAACCCAATGGGTGAAAGACGCAAGGATGCGTTACGGGTCGGTTTTGACCCTTCGGTGAAGATCGAGTTCCGGGGCTCCCGTATCACCAGCGATGCCGGTCTGCTCGCTTTTCGCGAGTTGGATGAGGCGTTGGGCTCGACGGGGATGGG
>JAPUIH010000089.1 GCA_027297205.1 SAR324 cluster bacterium
CCCACCCGGGGCAGGGTCAATGGGAGGGCCCCAAGGTTCAGTTCGGCGGAGAGCCCCACCGCGATCGACCCGCAAATCACCGCCAGAGCCACGGGCGGCAGACTGCGGCTGCCGATGAACCGGCCCAGCAGGTAACCCGCCACGGTCACGCCGGCCACCGCCAGGTCCTCTACAATGATGCTGACCGTGCGCGTGACATAGATAAAGATGCTTCCGGCGAACATGCCCATCACGATGGGCAGGGGCAACCATTTCATGATGCGTTCACCCATCCGCATCAGGGCCAGCACCAGGATCAGTACCCCAGCCATCAGATTTCCTCCGATGATTTCGGCAAAACTGAATTGCCCGGCCAGGGTGCCCAGGTAAATCAATCCCGGCAACGTCCATGTGATGGGAATGGGCTGCCGGTAAAACAGGCATAGAAAAATGGACCATACGGCGCCGTTGAACCAGACAATGAACACCCAACTCGAGGTCTGAGACGGGCTCAGGCCAAGCTGCTGGGAAACGGCGATATGCAGGGGCAGTGCTCCGAAGGCGTAGTAGGTGAACGCGGTAAGGCCCGCCAAAAACGCCGTCAGCTCCCATTCCTTGAACACCACCGGAACTTTCATAAAGCCCTTCCATTGTTAAATACCGCCCCGTGCATTCCCATCGTCCCGCAAAACTATCCTTTCCCAGCAGGGGGAAACAACTCAATTCTTGCGGCCCCCGCGGCGGTCCCCGCGGGCCATTCCCGCGCCACCGCGTGAGGCCGCCGCCATCATAATTTGTTGACAAACCATGGGAGTTGCTATTTGATCCATTGCAAGTTCAGGTGCCCGCAAGGGCTTAATAGGGAACCCCGTTAGATTCGGGGGCGATCCCGTCGCTGTAACTGGAAACGAAACCGCAAGTGCCACTGGCCGGTTGTACAGGCTGGGAAGGCGCGGGAGTAGGTGGTCCAGGAGCCAGAAGACCTGCCTGGGTTGTTGTGTGTTTACATTCTCCGAGGAAGAGAATGGACGCGCCCCGGTCTGCCCTTGAGGCCGGGCGAGGGAACGAAAAGACGGGTAGACTCCTTCGCGTGCCACATATTTCACGTGAGGAAGTCATGCCTACCCGCTCATCCCCTATTCCGCCATGCGCGCCATTTCTCAGGCCGCGCCCCAGTCTTCCGCAATCGCCTGTTGTATTCCGTTTCCCTATTTTCTGGATCTGTGTGGCGGTGCCGCTGCTCTGCCTGGCCGGGGCCGCGCCGGCATTCTCCCAGCAATCCGAGCCCGCGGGAGAGGAGGCCTCCCCCGTCCCGGCGCAGGGAGGGCCACGGGAGGAGCCCGAGGAGATAATCATTACGGCGACCCGCATCGAGACGGCGACTTCCCAAGTGGGAAGCACGGTTACGGTAATTACGGCGGAGCAGTTGGAAGAAAAGCAGCAGCGGTTCGTGCTTGACGCGCTGCGCGAAGTGCCCGGCGTGGACATTCGCAGGTCGGGAGGCCCCGGCTCGCAGACCTCCATCTTCATGCGGGGCACCGACTCGGACCACACCTTGTTGATGATCGACGGGATTCAGGTGCATGACGTATCAAGCCCCACCGGCGCACCGGTGCTGGACCTGATTTCGACGGGAAACGTCGCAAGAATCGAAGTTCTGCGAGGGCCCCAGAGTACGCTATATGGTTCCGATGCAATTGGGGGCGTGATCAATATCATCAGCAAGAAGGGCAAGGGGCCGCCGAAATTCTCCGCCACCCTCGAAGGGGGTTCCTTCGGAACCGTGATCGAGCGGGTAGATTTTTCCGGGGGCGGCGAGGAATTCAACTATTCCGTCAACGCGTCGAATTTCAGCAGCGATGGCTTCTCTGCCCGCTCCAACGACAATGAGGACGATTCCTACCGCAACAGAACCATTGCGGGGCGTTTCGGAGTTGAGCCTTCGGAGTCCTTCGGGGTGGATTTTTTCTTTCGTGCCATCAATGCGGATGTTGCGATCGACTCCGGCGGGGACCCCAGCCGCTCGGAAACCAAACTGACGCAGACCATGCTTAAGGCGGAGCCACGCCTGCTGCTGTTGGATGGCGTATGGGAGCAGAAATTGAGCGTGTGGATGCATGAAACGGAAAGGGACACCCAAGGCACCGGCTTTGTGCTGCCCTCCAATTTTATTGGCACAATCTCGGGCATCGACTGGCAGCACAACCTTTACATACACGATTCCAATACGATCACCCTGGGTACGGAGCTTGAGAAACAGGAAGCCCGGAGCAGGGTTTCGGGATTTCCTGAGGTCGATGTGGAAACGAGCAATAAAGCCTTGTATCTCCAGGACCAGTTCCAATTCGGAAAATCGTTTTCAGGCACCATCGGCCTGCGCCAGGACAGGCACGAGGACTTCGGAGAAGCCGTCACCTACCGCGCCGCGGCGGCCTACCGCCCGGGCGGTACAGGCACCCTGCTGCGCGGCAGCGCCGGCACCGGCTTCAAGGCGCCATCCCTGCTCGAACTGTTCGACAGCACCTTCGGGTCCAACAATCCGAATCTCGAGCCGGAAAAATCCACCGGATACGATTTCGGCATCGAACAGTCGTGGCTAATGAGAAAGCTTCACATCGGCCTGACCTACTTTCGCAACGACATCGAGAACATGATCGTCGCCGTTTTCAATGGCAGCGCTTTTCAGAACATCAATATCGAGCAGGTGCGGACCGAGGGCCTGGAAAGCTTTGTCACGGTCAAGCCGGACAAACGCCTGAGGACACGGCTGCGATTTACCATAACCGAAACGGAAGCCAGGAAGGCGGTGAGCTTTGGGATCACCGAAGGCTCGCAGCTTTTGCGGCGGCCCCGGAAAACAGCCAGCGCGGACCTCACCTACCGCGGGAAAAACAGACAGGTCACCACGAGCGTGCTTTATATTGGAAAGCGCAAGGACATCGACCCGGCCACATTCGCAACGGTCACGGCGGAGAGCTACACGGTGGTTAATGTGGCCGCCTCCTACAAACCCAATTCCACCGTGGAGGTCTTCGCGCGCCTCGACAATGTGTTCGATGAGGATTACGAGGAAGTGCTGGGATTTAACACTCCGGGCGCAAGCGCTTTCGGCGGGTTGACGATCAATTTTTGAACCCGTTCATCCAACCGGGCTGCGGGATAGCAGAATGTACGAGGTCTTCTTGAAGGGTGGGCCGGTAATGTGGCCGCTGCTGGCTTGTTCGGTACTGTCCTTGACGGTGATTCTGGAGCGGATCCTGTCGGGTTGGCTGCGCGGCCGGCGCAGCCGGCCCGAATTGATCGAAAAGATGCTGGCGCTCACGGCGACGGGCGACCTGGATAGCGCCGCCAACCTGGGCAGGAATAGCGGCGACCCCAAGGCAAAGGTGCTCGCCGTGGGGCTGAATTACGGTGGCCAGGGGTCAGGCGAGGCGATGCGCCTGGCCTCCCAGGACGATATTGAGTACATGAAGCGTGGGCTGAACGTGCTGGACACCATCATCACCCTCGCCCCCCTGCTCGGAATCCTGGGCACCGTGCTCGGAATCATCGAATCCTTCGACCTGCTGGGAGCGTCGGGGATCGCCGAGCCCCAGGCCGTCATTGGCGGGATTGCCCAGGCATTGATCACCACGGCGGCCGGACTGACCATCGCCGTGCTGGCCCTGGTGCCGTTCAACTTTTTCGTGGCGCGGGTGCAGCGGCACGCCCAGGAGCTGGAGCAGCTTACCGCGGCGTTCCTGCTGGCTTACGGAAAATCAGGAGAAATCGGCAATGCGGATCAAGACAGGCTATGAGAACAGGCGGGCGCGCATCGAACTGCTGCCCATGATCGACGTGGTGTTCCTGCTGTTGGTCTTTTTCATTTATGCGATGCTGTCGATGGTCACCCACCGCGGCCTGCGCGTGGAACTGCCGGCTTCCGCAACCGCGCAGGTCGACAAACGGCGGTTCCTGAGCATTACAATAACCGCCGGGAACAGAATTTTGTTGCAGGAGGCAGTGGTGCGGCTCGACGATCTGGCGGGGCGGGTGCTCGCGATGAAGCGGCGGGAGGAGGACTTGGCGGTGTTCATCAGAGGCGATGCGCGTGCGGACCTGGGGGTGGCCCTGGAAGTGCTGGACCGCCTGCGCGCCGCTGGAATCCACGAGGTGAGCTTTGAAGCGCAGGGACGGATAAAATGAACATGCGCGGTGCATTGCTGCCCTTGGCGCTGTCTCTGGGAATCCATGCCGCCCTGCTCGCCAGCGGGGCTCCCGGCCAGCAGAACGCACGGCCGCTGAATATTGGTAAGGCCGCCATCACCTTGCGGATTCTGCCGGCCCGTCCCGGCCCCAACGCGGCGCACGGCTCCGGACCGGATCGCATGCGGCACGGTGCTATTGCCCTCCCATCATCCACGGCGGCGGCTTCCGTGCCGCTTGCACGCGCCCCTGCGGAGGGAGTAACCGCGGCCCGAGAGCACGGGGACGCAACGCCTCCGGCGGCCGCCTCCCCAGGCGGAGCGCTGGCTTCCCATGCCTTGCGGGAGCCGCTGCCGGACCAGGCAGTGGCCATTGAGGATGGGGGAAATCCAGATGCACAGCTCGGGCGGCGGCCGCCAGCAGTAGAGCAATCCGGGTCCGGGCTTGTGGCGGATTCCACGGTCCCCGGCGGCGCCCTCGCATTCGCGGAGGATCGACCGCGGGAGCCCTGGAGTCCTCCAGAGCCGCCGGTTGCCGCGGTTTCTCCCTCCGCCGGGGAATCTTCAGAAAACGGGGATGAGTTCGTGGCGGCCAGGGCGGTCAGACTGGTAAAACCAAGCTATCCGGAATTATCCAGGCGGAAGGGGCAGGAGGGAAGTGTAGTATTGAGTGCCGAGATTCAGCCTGATGGAAACCCGCGCAATATCCAGGTGATCGAATCCAGCGGTTACCGCCGTCTCGACCAGGCGGCTGCGCAGGCCCTGCGGAATTCCAGCTTCGCGCCCGCGCGCTGGGGCGGCCAGCCGGTGCAGGCCCATAAGCAGATCAGATTTACCTTCGAGTTGAAAGCGCCGCCGCGGTAATCCCCCGCTTATCAAGGGTTGGGCCGGCAGGGGCGCATGAGGCGAAATTGAGAACGGAATTGGTGAATGGGAGCAAGTGGGGCTAGGATTACACGCCAACCTATGCTTCCATGGAACGCAAATTGCGAGGGCGGTCAAGTTGCCCTCAACTTTCTTCCCGGACAGGCGCATGGACAACCATTCACATCAAACGAGGAAAGCCGGGATGTTGAACACACGATTTATCACGCTGGTGCTCATCATACTTGCCGCCGCGACGATGCGGCTGATTCCCCACCCGCCCAACGTCACTCCGATCGCGGCGATGGCGCTGTTCGGAGGGGCGTATTTCGCGAGCAGAAAGGCCGGGCTGCTGGTGATGCTGATGGCCATGGTGCTGAGCGATCTTGTGCTGGGATTGTTCGTTTACAAGTACGGCCTGTTCCACGGCGCGATGCCATTTGTTTATTTCAGCTTTATTGTGACCGCCGGTTTTGGCCTGTTGATTCGCAACAGGCTCTCCCCGTTCAGCATCGGCACGGCTGCTCTTTCCGCCTCTTTACTGTTCTTCGTTGCAACCAACTTCGGAACCTGGCTGATGGGCAGTCTCTATCCCATGACCCTGGATGGATTGATCGCCAGTTATATCGCCGCGATTCCCTTCTATGGATACACCTTCGCGGGTGATGCATTTTACACCTTGTTGTTCTTCGGCGGGTTTGCCCTGGCGCAACGCTACCTTTCCGCTCTGCGTACGGAGCACGCCACCCAGACCCTGTAAGCGATGGGAGCGAGGCATTCATGAGTACGGGCGACGAGGAAAAGAGACGAAACTGGGGTGGCGTGATCTGGGAAGACCCGGGGCAGGTGGCCGCGGGAAGCTATCAGACTTTCGTGCTGCGGTATGTGGCGGGCAGCCTGGGCATCGACGAGCAGGGCGGCATCCGCATCTCCATCCGTGACCAATCGGATCACGGCTATTTCCAGACCAGCGATCCCAAGGCCGACAACTACGTCTCCGTCCAAATCCGGCCGGACCTGAAAGTGAAAGCCGAGTACACCAGGAAGGGCAACGTACGGCCCTACCGGCCCACCCTGTTCATCCACATTTTCGATGGCCCCCTGAACGAGGGTGAGGAAATCAAAGTCGTGATCGGAGACACCAGCGGCGGTTCGCGGGGCCTGCGCGTGCAGACTTTCGCCGAGCCCGGCTCCCATTTCCGGATGGAGGTGGACCCCTTCGGCACCCACGATTATGCCCTGCTGCCCGACCTGCCCTCCTTTGACGTGGTGGCCGGAGCGCCGCACCGCTACCAATTGCACGTGCCGACCCTGCTGGTGGCGGGAGAGCCCTGCCAGTTGCGGGTGAAGTGCGAGGACATGTGGGGCAATCCCCTGCGCCACCTGGACATGCGCCCGGAAATATTCCGCATCGCGGAGGGCGCGGACGGAGTGCGCACGGCGGTGGATGGCAGCCCCGCACACGACGAGGGCGTGCTCAGCTATGCCTTGCCGGCCCTGGAGACGCCGGGCACCTACCGCTATGTAATAGACGACGGAGTAGTAGACGACGGATCGATCCTGGGGGGAGAGAGCAACCCGCTGCTGGTGCTGGAGGCGGGAAGTCAGCCGCCGTACAGGTTTTTCTGGGGAGATTTCCACGGCCAGACCGGCGAGACCATCGGTACGGGAACCGTGGAGGAATACTTTCATTTCGGCCGGCATTTCGGATTTCTGGACGGCTCCTGCCACCAGGGCAACGACTTTCAGATTGACGCCGCCATCTGGGAACGCATCGTGGCGGCGGGCAACGGCAGCTATCAAGCGGGCGAGTTCGTCACCTTCAATGGCATCGAATGGTCCGGCAACACCCCCATGGGCGGCGATCACAACGTGCTGTTCAACGAGGAGCACCCGCCTCTTTACCGCAGCACGGGCTGGCTGGCCAGCGACGGCAGCAAGATGGAGGAGGTCGCCCCGCTCTCCAAGCTGTACGAGGTGCTGAAAAAGCATGACGCCATGACGATCCCTCATATCGGGGGCCGTCCGGCGGAACTGGAATACACCGATCCGGAAGTGGAACGGCTGGTGGAACTGCATTCTGCCTGGGGTACCTTCGAATGGGTCTACAAGCGCGCCTTCGCCAAGGGCTTTAAGGTGGGCTTCGTGTGCAACAGCGACGGCCACAAGGCGCGGCCCGGCGCCTCCTATCCCGGCGCCTCCACCTTCGGCACCCTGGGCGGGCTGACCTGTGTGTTGGCCGAGGAGAAAACACGGGATTCCTTCTGGCGGGCCCTAAAGGGCAGGCGCTGCTATGGCACCACGGGCCAGCGCATATTGCTGGACGTCACTTGCGAAGGGCAACCCATGGGCAGTGACCTGACCGTGTCCGGCCCCTTTCCGGTTACGGGGCGGGTGGTGGGTACCGCGCCCCTGTTCGGGGTGGACCTGATGCGCGAGGCCGAGGTTGTGGAGACCCTGCTTCC
Source organism: SAR324 cluster bacterium (assembly GCA_027297205.1). Classification (GTDB taxonomy): domain Bacteria; phylum SAR324; class SAR324; order SAR324; family JACQKK01; genus JAPUIH01. The sequence continues at coordinate 7,493 of JAPUIH010000089.1, forward strand.
CCCAGCCATGGGCGAAGCGGGACCGCAGGGCGAGGACACCGTGGTGATCCGCCTGGGCGGCTCACGGGTGTATGGCCGGGGGCGCATCGTGGAATGGTCGGGCCGGTTGTGGATGGAGGGCAACAAGATCGCCGATGCCCGTATGCACGGCCTGTTCAACCCGGAGCAGGGTATCCGCTCCAGCAGCGGGGAAGAAGTGGGCTTTTACTTCATCTCCTCGGGCAACAGCTTAAATTTCTGCCTTAAGCCGG
>JAPUIH010000009.1 GCA_027297205.1 SAR324 cluster bacterium
CCGCGCTCCAAGCCACGGACAGCATTCCGATCGTGTTTGCCATGGTGGACGATCCGGTGGCCGCGGGGCTGGTAAACAGCTATGCCCGGCCCGGCGGAAACGTTACCGGCGTGGCCGATGCGAACACCGTGCTGGCCCCGAAACGGCTGGAGATTTTTAGCAAAGTGGTGCCCTCGCTGAAACGGGTAATGTTCCTATACGATGGCGGCGACCCGGATTCGGTAAAGCAGGCCAGGGTCTACCGGGAGGCCGGCGGACGCCTGGGCGTGGAAGTGCTGGCACGGCCCGTAGGCACGGAAGCTGAAGCCCAGGCCATACTGGCGAAAATAGGGAATGGCGGGATTGATGGGATTCTGTCCCCTGTGACGGTCTATCTGAACATTCCCGGCCTCGTGCTGGAGGCCGCCACCCGGCACGGAATTCCCACCATGTTTCCCGGCGCGTTCTGGCTGGATCAGGGAGCCCTCAGCAGTTATGCGCCCTCATTTTATTCGTCCGGTTTGCAGGCCGCGCGCTTGGTGGACAAGATTATCCGGGGCGTAAAACCGCGGGATATTCCCGTGGAAGTGAATAATAAGATTGAATTTGCCATCAGTCTCAAAGTGGCCAAGACCCTGGGAATTAAGATCAGCCCCGAGGTATTGTATCAGGCGGACCGCATTGATCGTTGAGGCCTGGGCCATTCCGGCGAAAATCGCAGGGAGCCCGGCAGCGGGCACACAAGGTAAAAGGGAAACGGCACAAAGCCAAGGAAATAAAGGAATCCGGAGTGACGAATTTTCTCTTGCGGCGCATAAGAATCCTGGCGGCGGCCGTGGCGCTGACGGTCTGTACAATGGGTACGGTGCCAGCCCTGGCGCAGCCGCGCAAGATCGTGCTGATTGGCACGCTGGGCACCGCCTTTGGCTCCGCGCCCCATGTGGTGGGGCTGCGCGATGGCCTTACGGCCAGGGGCTACAAGGAGAATGAGGACTTCGCCATCGGCGTGCGCTTCACAAGCGGGGATTTGTCCGCGCTAGACGCCGCCGCGCAGGACTTGCTGCGGTTTGAGGTGGATATCATCTTCGCCATGGGTATCAACGCGGCCAATGCGGCGCGGCGCGCCACCAGCACAAAACCTATCATCTTCGTGGGAGTGGATGAACCGGTGCAGGCAGGCCTGGTCAGCAGCTTCGCGCGGCCGGGAGGCAATATCACCGGTGTCGCGGACAACAACGCCCTGCTGGCCCCGAAGAGGCTGGAGATTTTACGGCAACTGGTTCCGGGGATCAGGACGGTATTGTTCGTTTATGATGCCAGCGCTCAAGACCCGGCGAAACAGGCCAGGGCTTATGCCAAAGCGGCCCGGCGGCTAGGGATCGAATTCATGGGACGGGCGGTGAGCACGGAGGCGGAAGCCAGGGCGGCAATTGCCACGGCGGTCAGGGACGGTGTGGATGGAATTCTCTCCCCCGGGGAACCCGCGTTGAACATTCCCGGCGTCGTTTTGCAATTCGCCAAGCAAAAGGGCCTCCCCACCATGTTTCCGGCGGCGTTCTGGCCCGATTTCGGGGCGCTGGCCAGCTATGCGCCGGGCTTCCGGGAGTCCGGCCGCCAAGCCGCCCGGCTGGTGGAAAAGATCATGCGGGGAGAAAACCCGGCGGACATACCCGTGGAGGTGAACAATGAGATCGAATTTGTGGTCAACCTCAAGGTGGCGAAATCCCTGGGGCTCGAAATCAGCCCCGAGGTGCTGTACCAGGCACACCGCATTATCCGTTGACTATGGGCCGGTATCAACAATGCCGCTGCAGGCGGAATAGTGAATTCCCGAGAGTGAGAGGAAATGGCTTCTGTAATCGGAAAACAATTCACATGGTGGATGCGATGCACCGTGGCAGCGGTAGTTTTTGCGGCCTGCCTGCTGGCGCAGGGTGTTGCGCCGGCAGTTGCCGAAATGCGGCGGCCCGTGCGCATCGGCGCCCTGACCACATCCTGGGGCCCCACGCCCGGTGAGGTGGGTCTGCGCGACGGGTTGGTGAAGCTGGGTTACCGCGAGAATCAGGATTTCGTGATCGGCACCCGCTTTACCAGCGGGGACGGAGCCACGCTGCCGTTGGCAGCCAGGGAACTGATAAAGATGGGAGTGGATATCATGTTTGCAGCGGGCGCCGCGCCGGCCTTGGCGGCGCAACAGGCCACCTCACGGGTTCCGGTCGTTTTTTTAGTCGAGGGCGACCCGGTGCAAATCGGCCTTGTGAGCAGCTATGCCCGGCCGGGCGCGAACCTTACCGGGATCAGTTCCGACGAAACCGCGCTGGCGCCCAAGCGGTTGGAATTCTTCAAGCGCATGATTCCGGAACTGCGGCGCGTGATGTTTGTCTTCAATGCTTTGGACCGCTTTGCCAATTTACAGGCGTTGTCCTACCGCCGGGCTGGAAAACGGCTGGGCGTGGAATTGCTGGAGCGGCCGGTACGTACGGAGGCGGAAGCAGAGGCTGTGGTGTCGCGGGTGGGCAAGACCGAAGTGGACGGTATGCTTGTCACGGGAATGGCGGACTTAAATATTCCCGGATTTATATTACAGGCTGGAGCCCGCGCTGGGGTGCCGGGAATGTTTACGGCGGCTTTCTGGCCGGAGCGGGGCGGATTCGCCAGTTACGCCGCCAACAATTTTACCTCGGGCAGGCAGGCCGCCCGGCTGGTGGAAAAGATCATGCGGGGAGAAAACCCGGCGGACATACCCGTGGAGGTGAACAATGAGATCGAATTTGTGATCAACCTCAAGGTGGCGAAATCCCTGGGGCTCGAGATCAGCCCCGAGGTGCTTTACCAGGCGCACCGCATTATCCGGTAATGGCTGGCCTTGAATAAATGAAAATTCGAAATACGCTGTGCTGAAAAGTGGATGTGAAGGCAGCGGGCGCAAATGACCCGCTGAAATTGTGCTGGAAAGGGAATGTGCGGCACTGGGCCGCGCACGGCTTCGGCCGTAAGCAAAAGCCAATCATCAGAGGGGAGAATAATATGGTTCGTTTCATAATCCGCATGGGAGCCGCCGCCCTGCTTGCTGGGCTGCTGGCCCTGCCAGGCGCCGCGGCGGCCTTGGAGGTCGGGGAAAAAGCGCCCGACTTCAATCTGCCCGCCACGACGGGGGGAAAAATCAGCTTGAGCGATTACCGCGGCAAGCAACACGTGCTGGTTGAGTTTTACATTAACGATTTCGGCCCTACCTGAGTGAAGAACCTGTCGGTCAGGATGGTCGACTACAAGAAATTCCTGGATCTTAATGTCCAAGTGCTGGGAATCAGCGCCAATATTGCGTTTTCCCAAAAAACCTTTGCCGCCTCGCTGGGCCTGCCCTTTCCGCTGCTCAGCGACCATCCGCACCTGAAAACCATCCGTGCCTATGGTATCCAGCAAGAACTGGGCGATACGGGCCGCATGCATGCCCTTCAGTCGTGGTTTCTGGTGGACAAGCAGGGGATCGTGCGGGGGCGCTGGGTCGTGGACAATAAGACAGTGCTTTCCAACGATGAAATTTTCGAGGCCGTCAAGGCCTTGGGCCGCTAGACGCTGTCCTAGAATTATGATTCGCGCTCCCGCGGGGAGCGCAGGGGCCGATTGCGGAGTGAAGGCGAAGAGGCGCCTTCACTTCCGCCACGGCTGAAATACAGGTGATGATGATATCAGGCATGAATATTTCGATGGTACGCCGCAGGCTGCTGATCTTGCCAGGGCTGCTGATCGCGCTGCTCGCAATTGCGGGCGTGGCTTTTGGAAACCCATCCTTGACGCGCTTGCAGGAAATGCTGGAGTTGACCAGCTACCCGCCGGAGTGGAAGCCTCCGGACTTCCGCACGGTCACGCCGGACGGTCAAATTGTGTCTCTGACCGGCTTGCGCGGTAAGGTGGTGCTGGTCAATTTCTGGGCCTCCTGGTGCGCGCCCTGCCGCGAGGAAATGCCCGCCATCGAGCGGCTGCACCGGGCCTACGGTAGGCAGGGCCTGGCCGTGGTTGCCATCAACATTCAGGAACTCCCTGGCAGGATCAAGCGATTCGGTGAGCGGCTGGGGCTGACATTTCCCCTGTTGCTTGACTTGGACGGAAGCATCGCCAAGCAATATGGGGTGATAGGTCTTCCCGCCACCTTTTTCATTGGCCGCGATGGACGGCCCGTGGCCCTGGCCATCGGCGAGCGAGCGTGGGACTCGGAGGCGGGCCATGCTTATATCCGGACGTTGCTGGCCGAGCCGGCGGAAGCAAGGAGTGCTGGATGAAATTGGCGATGCCACGATTCCTGCCCAACTGGCGGAAGCAGTCCGATTCCGCCAGGGCCCCCGCGGGGGGTGGGCGGCTGCTGCGCCGTACTTTCGTGAGCGCCCTGGTGCTGGTCAGTGGCGGCCTCATCAGCAGCGGGGGCGTGGAGTTGTACTTCCGCTACCAGGAGAGCATCGCCGGCATCGGCACCCTGCAGCGTGAAATGGCGCAAGGGGCCGCCTTCAAAATTCATCAATTCGTGGCGGATATCGAGAAAACCATGCGGGCCACCACCCAGACCCGGGAAAACGTGACCAGCGGTCTGACCGAGTCCTTCCGCTTTCACCTCATCAAGATGATGAAGGTCGCGCCCGCGATTGCCACCGTGCAGGTATACGACGCACAGGGCGAAGGTGTGATGACGGCCTCGCGGGTGCATCTGGTGGACGACAAGGATTTGCAGAACAGCGCCAAGGACGAGGCCTTCCTGCGAGCGCGCTCGGGCAAGGCCTATTATGGGCCGGTGTACTTTGTCCGGCAATCGGAGCCCTATATGCGCATTGCCGTGCCCATCGAACTGCTCGTGGGGGATGTGGTGGGCGTGCTGATCGCCCAGGTGAATCTGAAATACATCCGGGAGGTGGTGACGCAGATCAAGGTTGGGAAAGCCGGTTATGCCTATGTGGTTTCGCGGGAAGGAGACCTGATCGCCCATCCGGATATCAGCCTGGTGCTGCAAATGCGCAATCTTAAAGAACTGGGACAGGTGCAGGCCGCGCTCTCCCGCTCCAGCGGCACTTTATCGCCCCAACCCAACCTGACGGGGCAAATGGTGTTCCCCGCCTATGCCGCCATTCCGGATGTGGGATGGGCCGTGCTGGTGGAGCGCCCCGCCGAGGAGGCCATCGCCACCTTGTACGCCTCCATCTTGCGCACTGCCCTGCTGCTGCTGGTGGGGTTGGGCATGGCGGTGCTGGCCAGTCTGGTGATTGGGCGGCGGGTGGTCAACCCGGTGCGGGTGCTGCGCGAGGGGGCCGCCCGGATCGGCGCGGGGGAACTGAACCACCGCATCGACGTGCGCACCGGGGACGAGTTGCAGGCCCTGGCCGAAGAATTCAACCAAATGGCCGGGCAACTGCAGGCCGAGCGCACCGGGCTGGAACAGCGGGTGGAGGAGCGCACCTACGAGCTGGCCGAAACCCTGGAGCAACAGACCGCGATTTCGGAAATTCTTCGAGTGATCAGCGAGTCTCCGTCGGACCTGCAGCCGGTTTTCGATACAATTCTGAAAAATTCCTGCCAGCTTTGCGAAGCCGACCTGGGCATACTCAATCTCTTCGACGGGCAGAAATTCGATGCGGTCGCATTCCGGGGTTGCAGCCCCGAATTCATTAAATTTTGCAAGAGCGCACCGCTGCCCTTCAAAGGCACAAGGCTTGAGCAGCAGATTGAGAGACCCGAAATTTACCACGTACTCGATGCCAGGGATGA
>JAPUIH010000090.1 GCA_027297205.1 SAR324 cluster bacterium
GTGACAATAGCAGCCTTGCCCGCCAGCCCGGCATCATCACCTGGAACCGCTCCATGATTCATCGCTTTGCCAGAATTTATATTGCCCTGCGTATCGCAACCTGCGCATGAGCCGAAAGTTCTTGGAAAACCGGTTCCTTCAGCCCCTCTCGATCCTGCGGGTAACGGAGCGCTGGAAGCCGAAGGTGGGGATGAAGCAGGAATGCTTGCCGGGGCCGCCGGCGACGAGGATGTGGATGTCTTCGGGCACGGCCACGATGGGCACCATCGCTTCCATGTCCTCCCGGTTCACCCATTCCGGCCAGTTCGCGGTGTGGGGCCCCCGGTCGTGGATGCGGCCCACCGGGTTGCGCGCCGTTTCCCAGAAATAGGTCTGCACGTCCCGCCGGGACAGCCCGCCCGCGGCGATGCTGTGGGCGTGTTCGGGCCCCAGCACCACCAGGCAGTCCCCTTTGGAAACGCCGGTGACGTGGTTGTTGGCCAGGGTTGTCATCACGCTGGCGATCACGCGCAGAGTGGTGAAGGGGGAGTCGCAGACATGCTCGTTCACGTTATGGGGGGCTTCCCCGGAGTACACGGTGACCGTGCTGTCCTCGCTGCTGAAGCCCTTTTCGACGCGGAAGGGCTCCCAAGGGGTGGCGGCCTCGTTTTCCGCGATGCAGTAGCTGAATTTCGCCGGGGAGCCCTGGGTGGACTGGTCGCCGTGGCCGGGAATGGCGCCCCCCACGTTGATCAGCACCAGCCGCATGGCGCGGCCCAGGGAAGCGTTGGCGCGGTTGCCCGGCGCGAACACACCGTGGCTGTAGTTGAGCCCCAACTCCTCCACAATGGGCCCGGTCACCACCATCAGCACCGCGCAAGGATGGGTGGTGGCCTGCACACTGTAGAGCACAAAGGCCGGGTCGCAGGCCGCCTCGATGGCGGCGATCAGCACGGGCATGTAGGCGGGCAGGCAGCCGGCCATCACCGCGTTGATGGCCACGTGCTCCACGGTGGCCTCCGCCCAGCGCGGGGGGACCACCCCCACCACGTCCGGGCCGGGCCGCCCGGCCGCATCGATCATGGCCCGCACCCGCTCTTCCGTGGGCGGGATGATGGGCAGGCCGTCGGTCCAGCGCCGCTCGTGAAAAGCCTCGATTACCTCGTCGGCCGAGGAAAAGGTGAGCGCCTCCGCGCGCAGAGTATCCGCAGCCATGGCGCGCCTACCGCGGCTCTTGGGTCAGGCCCTGTACGACCTGCTCCAGGGCGTCGGCGGCGCGCTGCCTGACCACCTCTTCCGGCTCGCCGCCAAGGGGATGCTTGATGATGGCCAGGGGCAGGTCGGGCATGCCCAGGTTGCGGGACTCCTCGCGGCCCAGGTTGATGAAGGCGTCGGAGCAGATGGTCACCGTCGGAATGCCCATCTTCTCCATTTGCACCGAGTCGTGGATACTCCACGACGTGCAGGAGCCTCAGTCCCCCATGGCGGTGATCACCGCCTGCACTTCCTTGGAAAAGGCCTCCAGGCCCTCGGCGCCCAGGGCGGCGTTGGGCTTGATGTTCTTAATCACCCCACCAATCTGAAAGCGTTCGTCCAGCAGCCGCGCCACCTCTTCCTGCAGCATGAGGGAGTTGGTCTTGCTGTTGTTCAAGATGCCGATGGTGAGTCCCTTCAGGTGCGGGATGCGCTCCGCAATGGCCTGGGCCTCCACCATATTCACCCCTAAAGGGCTGTACACGGTGATTTCTGACATGCTGCGCTCCATGGTAGCGTTGCAGCGCCCCCGCGCCGGGCAGTAGGAAATGCGCGCCTGATTGTATTATGCGCGCAGCATAGCAAATCTATCCGCCCCATTCCAGCGATCCGCTTCCCTGGCCATCCCGAGGGGCGGCCTCCCCGCCAATAGCGGAGCAAGGGTCCCATATTCCTGTTCACGCACGGGGCCGCTTCTGATAGGGAGGTTGGGAAAGAGTACGGAATATGGTAGTAAATTGGACGCTTTGACAACGGGACACAGTCCCTGACCGTAGGGGAATGCCTGCCATGGCATCCAAGTCCAGCAAGGGCAGAAAGAGTACCCAGCGCAAACTGACCGCGATCCTCTGCGCGGACGTGGCGGGCTATTCCCGGCTGATGGGCGCCGATGAAGAAGCCACCCTCGCGACCCTCACCGCCTACCGCAAGGTCTTCGTTTCCGAGATAGAAAATCATCACGGACGGGTGGTGGACGCCAAGGGCGACGCCATCCTGGCGGAGTTCGCCTCCGTGGTGGATGCGGTTAACTGCGCCGTGGAAATTCAGCGGGAACTGGCCGAGCGCAACGCCGAGCTTCCCGATGACCGCCGCATGGATTTCCGCATCGGCATCAACCTGGGCGACGTGGTCGTGAAGGACGGCGTGATCTACGGGGACGGGGTCAACGTCGCGGCGCGGCTGGAATCCCTTGCCGAACCGGGAAGTATCTGCATTTCACGGCCTGTATTTGACCAGGTGGAATCGAAGCTGAATCTGGAATGTGAATACCTGGGCGAGCAGCAGGTCAAGAACATCGCCAAGCCGGTGCGGGCCTACAAGGTTCTACCCGAG
>JAPUIH010000091.1 GCA_027297205.1 SAR324 cluster bacterium
CGCTCCCGGAAGCGCTCATACACCTGCGCGGCACAATCCTCCTTGAAGGTCTCTATCACCATATAAAGCATCGCTTGCGCTCTCAATTGCAAATGATGTCGCTGGTCAGGCCCGCTATTACCAGTATCACCCCCAACCCCAATCCTCCCCCTCGATGGTGGAAGGTTGCACGAATCTTTCCAGACCCCACCGATCGCCCCAACACCCGGATTTCTCTCCAGATTGATAGCGATACGCCAGCCGGATAATCTCTCTCATACCGCGGGTGGTGTCTCTATAGAGATCATGACGTCAGCGGAGAAGATTCGTGCAACCTACCACCATTTCCGGTAGCAAGTAATTGCAGTGAAGGAGAAAACGAATCTGGAGGGCGGAACGGTATACCCCGCTCACACTCCTGGCTATTTACTCGGCCTTACTGGGAAAGATTCCATGGACGACTACGAAACGCTGACGTTGACGGTGGAGGAAAAAATCGCTCACGTGGCCATGGACCGGCCCGGGAAATCCAATGCGATGAATGCCGCATTCTGGAAGGAGTGCCGGCAGCTCTTTCGCAGGATCGATGAGGAGGCCGGCATACGGGTGGCGGTAGTGAGCGGAAACGGGCGCCATTTCTCCGCCGGGATCGACCTGGAAATGCTGGGGGGATTGTTGAGCGGCGAACAACACGCGGACCGCGCCCGGCAAATCGATCGGCTGAGAAACACGATTCTCGAGATGCAGGAATCCTTCACGGCCATCGACCACTGCCGGGTACCCGTCATCGCCGCCATCCACGGGGGCTGCATCGGCGGGGGCGTGGACATGATTGCGGCCTGCGACATGCGTTACTGCACGGCCAACGCGTTCTTCGTGATCAAGGAAGTCGACGTGGGGCTTGCCGCCGATATGGGGACGCTGCAACGTCTGCCCCATATTGTCGGTGACGGGATGATGCGCGAGCTGGCCTACACCGGCCGGAAAGTCACGGGGCCGGAAGCCAAGGAGATCGGCTTGGTCAATCGCGTATTTGAGGACAAACAATCGATGATGGACGGCGTAATGGCCATCGCCCGCGAGATCGCCCGGAAACCTCCCCTCGCGGTGCGCGGCACCAAGCAGATGATTCGATTCACCCGCGATCACACCGTCGCCGAGGGTTTGGACTACGTGGCCACTTGGAACGCCGGCATGATTTCCGAACTTGACGTGCAGGAGGCCATCGAAGCACAGGTGGCCAAGCGCGCGCCCGCGTTCGAGGACTAGGTGCAGCATTATTGGATCGGTCCCGGTCAGGATGAGGGCCGCTCAGGACCGGCTTATTTCCTTATGCTGGGCATGGGGGAATCCCCCCGTCTCTATTCCTGCACTATATTCCTGCGTGGCTTCCACCTCGATCAGCCCGTCGTGGAAGCGGGCGCAGCGGCCCAGGTCGGTCAGTTCGGCGGAGGTAAGCTGGTTGATGCCCTTGCGCTGGGGATGGAGTTTGGGCCACCAGACGGACTCCGCCACGGCGGTGCCGGGGGGTGTATCCCCGGTCACCTCCACGGTGAGGAAGCATTCCCCCCGGTCGTTGAAGGCCCGGCAGGACGCGCCGTCTACCAGGCCCCGTACTGCCGCATCGGCGGGATTGAGCTTGATGCGCGGGGTTCGCTCCAGGCGCAGGGAGGAGGGCGCCTCCCCGAAGCTGCTGTTGAGAAAATGCTGGGAGGGCGGCGTAACCAGTTGCAGCGGATAGCGGGCCTTGAGCGCATTGTCCAGATGTCCTTCCCGCGACGGCACAAAGGCGGGCACGGGGGAATGGCCCAGCGCCTCCATTTTGGAGGAGTAGAACTCGAACTTGCCCGAGGGCGTGGCCAGGCCCTGACGCCAGGGCGCGGCCGGGAAGGGCATTTTCAGGGGCTGGCCGGCCTCCAGCCGCGCAAGGGCATCCCCGTTATCCTCGAACTCCGCCTCGGCCAGCATGCGCCCGGACACCTCCTGGAAGGATTGCCGCAACACGGGGTCGTCCAGTCCCATGCGCCGTGCCAGCAGGGAGAAGGTCTCCAGGTTGGATTTTGCCTGCCCCTGGGCCGGGATGGCGGCGCGGGAGATTTGCAGATAGTTATGGCCGTAACTGGTCAGCACATCGTCATGCTCCATGAAAGTGGTGGCGGGCAGCACGATGTCGGCGAAGTCCGTGGTGTCCGTGGAGAGCTGCTCGTGCACCACGCAGAACAGGTCCTCGCGCGCCAGCCCTTCATGCACCCGCGCCTGCTCCGGCACCACGGCGGCGGGGTTGGAGTTGTACACGTAGAGGGCCTTGATTTCCGGATCGCGTGTTTCCAGCAGGGCTTCCCCCAGGCGCACCATATTGATGCTGCGCGCGGGAGGGTCTTCCGGGGCGGGATGGCGCAGGTAATTCTGATTCTGGCAGACGGAGCCCCAGCCGAAGCAGAGGAAGCCACCCCCGCGCCGCTCCCAGGCTCCCGTCAGGGCGGGCAGGCAGGAAATGCTGCGCACGGTCATGGCGCCGTTGCTGTGCCGGGACAGGCCCAGCCCGAGCCGGATGAAGGCCGCCTCGCTGCGGCCATAGTCCCGCGCCAGGGTCACCAGTTGCTGGGCGGGCACGCCGGTGATTTCCTGCACCCGTTGCGGGGTATAGGGCTGGCAAGCCTGGCGCAGGTCTTCGAATCCCACCGTATAGCGGTCGATGAAATTTTCGTCATGCAGGCCCGCGGCAATAATCTCGCGCATCATGCCCAGGGCCAGGGCCGCGTCCGTGCCGGGCCGCACGGGGATGAACCAGTCCGCCTGGCGCGCCGTGGCGTTGCGGTAGGTGTCGATCACTACCAACCGCGCACCTTTGCGCCGGGCGTCGCGAATGAAGGGCATCAGATGCACGTGGGAGGCGACCGCGTTAAGTCCCCACACCAGGATCAGCCGGGCATCGCGGATTTCCTCGATGTCCGAGGCCAAGCCGATGCCCATGGTCATGCGCAGGCCCTCCACCGCCGAGCCCGTGCAGATGGTGCGCTCCAGGCGGCTGGCGCCCAGGCGGTGGAAAAAGCGATGGCCGATGTAAAAGCCGATCTGGCCGATAGTGCCCCCGTAGGAATAGGGCAGGATGGCCTCGGCGCCGTGGGCCGCCACGATCTCTCCGAAGCGCGAGGCGATTTCGTCCAGCGCTTCATCCCAGGAGATGGGCGCGAAGCGGCCCTCGCCCTTGGCTGCGATGCGCCGCAAGGGGGTCTTGATGCGCAGGGGAGAATACACGCGCTCCGCGTAGCGGTTGACCTTGCCGCAGAGGAAGCCACGGGTGATGGGATGGTCCTCGTCTCCCTTGATGGAGATGATCCGGCCGTCCCGCACCCCCACCTTGATGCTGCAGGTGTCCGGGCAGTCGTGGGCGCAGACGGAAATCCTGTGTTCGATCGCCTCGTCCCTGCTCATTTGCACGTCCATTTAGAAAGGGGCCATGGGAGCCCGGGAAATGCTGAATACCCGCCGCATGCCGGCGAAAATAAGAGTATAGCATCCATGCCCCGCCGCTCAAACCCGCTGCAGCATCCGCCCCCGCGACGGGTGGCGGGAAGGCCGCACGGCGGGATTACATTTTGCTTTGCAAAGGACTAGAGTGAACCTTCGTGGCGTGAAAGACCACACATCGCGTCATGGCGCCAAGGTTGCGGGAGCTCGCGCGCCGTAAAGGGAAACGATGGAAGCGTCTAAGCAAGCCAGCCCAGCGGAAGCCCAGCCCGCCTATGGATTGGTGGTCGCTGGGGGTGTGGGCACAAGGCTGTGGCCGCTCAGCCGCTCGGAAACCCCCAAGCAGTTTCTCTCCTTTACCAATGGTGCGCAATCCCTGTTGCAATCCACCTTTGCCCGGCTGTCGCGTTCCATCGCGCCCGAGCGCATCAAGACCGTCACCAATCTCAGCCACAGCACCATGGTGCTGGAGCAATTGCGCAGCCTGGCGCCGGATTACCCGCGGCAAAACGTGCTGGGTGAGCCTTTCGGGAAGAACAGCGCGCCGGCGATTCTGTGGGGGGCCCTGCACATCCATTGCGAGGCGCCGGACGCGGTGCTGGCCGTACTCTGGTCGGACGCGCACATTACGAAGGAAGACCTGTTCGACGCCAATCTCAAGCTGGCCGTGGAGATGGCCCGTGGCGGGGATTTGGTGGCCATAGGGGTTACGCCCACCCGCCCGGAGACAGGGCTGGGTTATATCCAGTTCGGGGAGCCGGTAAAGGACGGCGTGTTTGCCGTAAAGCAGTTTATCGAAAAGCCGGACCTGCCCACCGCCGAGAAATTCCTGGCGGAAGGGGGCTATGCCTGGAACGCGGGCATATTCGTCTTTAATGTAAGAACCCTGCTGGATGAATTCGCCGCCCATGCGCCCGGCCTCAATGATATTTTCCTCGCCCACGGAGGTAAGGACGCGCGGCACGACTGGAGCGATCCGGAGCTGATCGAGTCCATTTACGAGCAAGTGACAGCGGACTCCATCGACTGTCTGCTGCTGGAGAAGACCCGCAAACTTCAGGTCATTCCCTGTGACCTCGACTGGAGCGATCTGGGGGCCTGGGACGTGGTCTACCAGGGGGCGCCCAAGGACGATAGCGGTAACGCCATCTCCGGCAATGTGGTAACGGCATCTACGAAGAACTCCCTGATCCGCGGCGGAAGGCGCCTGATCACCACCGTGGGAGTGGAAAACCTGGTGGTGGTGGACACGGATGATGCGCTCCTCATCTGCGACATGGCCAAGGTGCAGCAGGTCAAGCAACTGGTGGAAACCCTTAAGGCCCATGGCAAGCCGGAAGCGGAACAATCGGCCACCACGGTACGGCCCTGGGGCTCCTTTACGGTGATATACGAGGGAGAGGGATTTAAACTGAAGATTATTGAGGTGCAGCCAGGACAAAGGCTCTCCCTGCAGACGCACAAGAAACGGGCTGAGCATTGGGTAGTCATTGAAGGCGAAGCGCAGGTGGTTCTCGCTGGCGAGGAGCTGACCCTGGGGCCCGGCGATGCATGCCATATCCCCCGGGAAACCGTGCACAGAATCGGCAATGCCGGCGATGGCGTGTTGCGTTTCGTCGAGGTGCAGTATGGTGACTACCTGGGCGAGGACGACATCGAGCGCATCGAGGATATATACGGGCGCTCGTAAGAGATTGCGAAAAAAATACTTTCCTAAATCATTGGTTTAATATATAAATACCGGCTGGATGGAACGGATTTTGAGGACATTGAGATTCCCCCAGCGCGACCCGGGCCCCAGGCGGGGCGTGGGCGGCAAACAGCGCCGCCGGGCGCATTCCCCGCTCTAGCTGACGGAAAATACGGCTGATTAACCGGACAAAACAATAATGGACATACCTGGCACAGGTGGATCGGGACTGCCCCCATGGAACGATCCCAATTTTTTCAATGAAGTCGGTCTGAAAGCGGCCCAGGAGTACTTTTTCCAGAACCATGCCACCAATTCCCAAAAGATCGCGGAGGGCAGAAACGCTCAGGGGTTCATGAAGGGCGGACTGCGCCGCAAGCTCAGCAAGGAAATGGGCGAGGATTTCAAAATGTATACGGGCGTGGCCATTGGCCAATCCCAGGATACTGAGGAGTCCAAAGGCATCCGCGGCGAGATGAACGAACTGTTGAAGAACATTTACCTCAAAATCGCCCCCAACACTCCCATCTCCTCTCCGATTCAGGAAGACATTACCATTCTCAAGAATCCGCTGGGCGGGCTGGAGGTGGTGTTTGCGATGTCGTGCTACCACGCTGAACTTTCCAAGCGCTATGCGTCCCTGGCCAGTGACCGGCGCAAGGTGCTCAAATCGGTGTTGGACGAGGAACTGTTCAAGTGGATTTGGCGGCTGTTCTATTCCCTGATGATGTCCAATCCGAAGCACACGCCCACCATGCAGGAGACCCTTTCCTCTTCCGGCATCAAGTTTGTGCCTATCGAAAAACAGCGCAACAGTTCGGTGCAGAAAATCATCGATATTGGTTTGTTTCTGCTGGGAACTTCCTTGAGTAACTCGCATCTGCGCTTTCCGCTTTGCTATTATTTCGCGGGTTACGTGCGTCAGATTCAGTACCGTTTGTTGCCCCAGATCAGCCGGCAGAAACTGGACGGAATGTTCACGAAAATCTGCAAGCGCGGAGAAGGTGAAGTGGCCGAAAACGTGCTGGCGGCCATTGATTTTTTGATGAACACCAAGGGCAACACCCAGCAGTCCTTCGACGATGTTTTGCAGGACGAGGAGAAAGTAATCTCGAGCTACGTGCCCCCCACCGAGGCGGAATTTATCCAGTCGCGGCAGGAGTTTGTCGGGGAAAAGTTTCACGAGTCCATGAGCAAATTCGCTCCCAGGGCGTCGAGGGAAGAAATCATGGATGGAGAGGGCGTCACCCTGATTCCCCTGCTCTTCCTGATGCGCACCCTGCCTTACGATGTGGGTCAGAAGATTCTGGAAAACATCCAAGGCCCCTATCTGGGTCTGATCCGCAACCGGCTCGCATACGGGGGCAGCGACGATGTCTCCAAATCCCTGGTGGACCGGGTCGAAGATATGATCGAGCAACGCCGGTCCCGCGGCGAATCCTACACCATCGCCACCGCCCCTACGGCGGGCTCGGTGCGCACGGCTTCAAAGGACCTCTCCCCCAGTGCAGGGGGCAAGGTGCACGAGAAAAAAGAAGCTGCGGCGGCGGAGCCCGAGCAAGCCGGCAGTGATAAGCCCGCGGCAGCGGCGCCACAAGCCTCCGAGGCCGCGGAAGCGCCCGCGCCGGAGCAGGGCGCCATCTCGCAGTTGGTCAACGAGCGCCTGATCGTCTCTTGGAAGGCCAGCAACGGCAAACTCTCCGTTGGATCGATTTCCCCCATGGACATCATGGGTCTGGTGGGAGTGGATGTGAGATTTCTCGTGCCCTGGGTGTTGTTCGCGCTCAAGTCGGGTCAGGTATTGCGCATCCCACCGGACAAGGTGTCCAAGCCGTTGCTGGAGAAAATCCTGAAGAGCATGGTGAGCAGTGTGGGCGTGCGCAGGGAGGCCGGTCTATCCAGCGAAGACCGAAAAGGGCTTTATCAGGAATTGAAGGGCCAGCCGCCGAATGCGATGCTGCAGGAATTAATCGATAAATTCGACATTGGAAACGACGACCCGGCGGGCGCGGGCGCCCTTTCCGAAGGCATTGCGCAATTGCACGCCAAGCTCGGGGAAAACCTGGCCTCCTTCCTCAACGACCCGGCTCAGGATTCCTTCCGCGAAATGCGCGCCGGCCTCTCCGAAACGGAAAAGCAGGCCGCGCAGGTATTAACCCGCGTCGCTTCGTTTGGCTAGCCTCTTCGGAGGGCGCGGCGGCTTCCCTCTTACCCAAACAGCTCAAGAATCGGCCGTTGGGCCCAGTTCCACTTGCGGGGAATTCGCCGCATCCTTGCTGGCATAGAGCACCATGGATTTTGGAACAATGTGGTTGAAGAAGCGCTCAGCGCGGGCCAGCCGCGGGGAAAACATGGTGTAGGTGAGAATTTTCTTGCAGTGACGGATTACCGGGTGCGCCTCGTTGTGCAATCCAAACACGCAGCGTGCCCACCAGTATATTGAGTGAAAGGCGTGCTCGAAATTGACATCGATCACCCGCAGTCCTTGATCGGCCAGCAGCGCGGCCAGATCCCGCGGTGCGAAAATACGCACATGTCCGCCGGGAGTGCGGAAATAGTCGTCGCTGGAATAGCGGTAGACCCATTCGGTGAAGGGTGTGGGCACGCTCACGGCAATCACCCCGCCCGGCTTTAGCACCCGCGCCAGCTCCCGCGCCGCGCGGGCGGGATCGGCCACATGCTCCAGCACCTCCGAGCAGATCACCCGGTCAAAGCGCCCGCTGGCAAAGGGCAGGTTCAGGGTGTCTCCCCGCATGGCCAGAAAACCCACCTTGCGCCCAGCGTCCAGGGGAGGCGCCCCGCCGGCTTCCCGCAGTTCGCGCACCAGCGCAGCCACCACATAGCGCGTATGGGCAAGATCGGCGGGATTGAGGTCCATGGCCACCGCGGGACAGCCCCGCCTCAACAGCTCCAGGCTGTGCCGGCCCTGGCCGCATCCCGCATCCAGGGTCGTCATGCCCGCTTGCAGCCGCAGGCGCTCAAAATCGACCGTTAGCATCCTGCTCCTTTCCAGCGTGCGCACCGGGCCCCGCTCCAGTTCCGCCGGGGCAGAGTCCCGTCCCGGCCAGCGATAAATCCCGGTGCTGCGTGTGCGGGCCGCACCCTCGGCAACGATGGGGACAGGCTGCTCGCGCCGGAAGCGAATAATTGATAGCGCCGCCAGGCGGCTGGCTCATGCGCCACGAGCCGGACGGCTCATGTGTTGGAGCCCTGCCCAACCCTGGCGCGCTGCCCAAGCAGCCGCTCGTAGACCGCGGTCAACTGCTCCGCCGCCCTGGACCAGCGGAACTTGGCCCGCACCCGCCGCCGCGCCGCCCGTCCCAGCTTAACACGCAGGGCGGCATCGCCCAGCAGACGGCCACAGGCCCCGGCCAGCGCTTCGGGATCCCTGGTGGGCACCAGCAGCCCGGCATCGCCCACGACTTCCGGCAAGGCCCCCCCGCGAGCGGCCACCAGGGGCAGACCGCAGGCCATGGCCTCGGCGGCGGGAAAGCCGAAGCCTTCGAACACCGATGGAGAAACGGCCACCTGGGCCGTGGCGTACATTTCCACCAGCCGCTCCCCGCTCAGCCGGTATACCACGCTCACCCGCTCCCGAATGCGCAGCTCGCTCAGCAACCCCTCGAACCACTCCCGTTGGGTAATGCCGCCGGTTACGATCACCAGGTGCGCCGGGGGCGGCAGCAGGGCCATGGCCCGCAGCAAGTAGACCCCGCCCTTGTTGGGATCCTCGATATTGCCTACGAACAGCACCCGCCCCGGCACCCGAGCCACGCCGCGCAGGGGGCGGAAGCGCTGGCTGTCCACGCCGTTGTGGATGACGCTGATGCGCTCCCTGGGAATGCGGAAGTCCGCGCTGATGGCCTCGGCGGAGGCCCTGGACACGGTAACGACATGGTCCATGCGGCGGCCCACCACGCCCTGCATGTAAAGGGGATAAAACTTCATTTTTCCCCACTGCCGGCCAAAGGAAGTGGGCGCCTCGAATCCCCGGTCGCGGTCCACCGTAAGCGGATGGTGAATGGTGGCCAGCAGGGGCACGCCCAGGGCCTTCAGGGGCAGCAGCCCCCAACCCAGGGACTGGTTGTCGTGAATCACGTCGAAGCGGTGCCGCCCCAGCAGCCGCCGCAGCTTAATCAGCGCACGCACGCTGAAGGTGGCCATTTCGGAGAACACGCCCGCGCGAAAGGCGGCGAAGTCGTACAGATTGAGGGGCGAAAACGCGGCCAGGGGATTAGACTGGGGCGGATAGCCGCCATTGCCCCCATAAAACTGGAGACCGCCCACACGGTGACAGGTCACCCCTTCCATCTCCTCCAGGTGTGGCGGCCCGGAGATGCAGTGCACCTCGTGGCCCTGGCGCGCCAGCTCCCGCGCCAGGTGGGACACATAGACCCCCTGCCCTCCGCAGAAGGGATTTCCCCGGTAAGTGAGCAGGCAGATTTTCATGGCGCCCACTGCCCGGCCAGCACCCGCTCATACACGCGCACGGTGTTGCGGGCGGTGCTGGGCCAGGAAAATCGATGCAGCATGCGCCGCCGGCCCGCCCGTCCCAGGGCCGCCCGGCGTTCCGGATCGCCCAGCAGCTCTCGCACCGCCCCCGCCAGGGACCGCGCATCGGCCGGCGGCACCAGCACCCCCGTGTCCGGGGTCACCACCTCCGCCACGGCCCCCACCTCCGTGGCCACCACCGGCGTTTCGGAGGCCGAATCCCTCATACAGGGAGGGCTGCACCAGCAGGGTGCAGCGGCAGTACTCTTCCAACAGGCGGGCCTCGCTGAGCTTTCCGGTAAAGGTCACACGCTTGCCCAGGCCCAGCCGTTCCACCTCCCCCGCAATGAGAGTCTTGGCCGGATAGGGATCATCCACGATGCGCAGGCGCACTCCGGCGGGCAGCTTCCGCATGGCCTGCAGCAAATGTCCCGCCCCCTTTTTCACGTCGTCCGTATTGCCCACGAAGAGCAGAGTGTTCTTGCGGCGCTTCCAGCAACCGGGATTATGGAAGGTCTCGGTGTCCAGCCCGTTGGGCACGATGGAGATGCGCTCGGGCGCCACGCGGAAATCTTCCATGATCGCCTCCTTGCCAGCAAGGGAAGCTGTAATAACGTGGGTCAGGCGGCGGATTACGAAGCCCTGCATGGTCACTGGGAAAAATACGGCTGTGTGGTAGCGCTCGTTGAAACTCCGGTCGCGGGCAAAGGCCTCGCGGCGGTCCACGGTGAGCGGATGGTGCACCGTGGTCACGACCGGCATTCCATAACCCTTCATGGCCCAGACGCCATAACCCAGGGTCTGCACATCATGCAGCAGGTCGAAGCGGCGCGTCTTCAGCAGCCGCCGCAGTTCGGCGAAGGCGCGGAAGCCGAACGAGAAGGGCTCGGGAAAGAAGCGCAGCCGGGTGGCGGCGAAATCGAACAGGTTCCAGGGCTCCAGCAGCTTCAACGGGTGCGATCGCGGCAACCACTGTCCTCCGTAGCGCCCCCACAGATTCAGGTTGGGCAGCTTGTGCACCACGCACCAGCGATCCATGGGTTGGGGATAGGGAGGGCCCACGATCACTTCCACCTCGTGCCCCAGCCGCGCCAGTTCCCGGGAGAGATTGTACAGGTAAATGCCTTGCCCGCCGGAGTAAGGATTTCCGCGGTAACCGATCAGGCAGATTCTCATAAAACCGCATCGCGGGAGGCGGCGTCTTCTCCCTCGCCGGCCTCTTCGGGGAGGGTTGAACTCTGGGTATGGATCGCCCAGCCGATCCAGAACACCATGCCCAGCAGGCCCAGCACTGCCAGCGCCACGGGAATGGCCAGGGCCAGGTAGGACCCTTGCAGCACGGCGGCCAGAAACACCACCGCCAGCAGCACGCAGCCCGCGCAGATCAACAAGGCAATGCGCCGCGCGCCTCCATCGTGGTACTGCTCGGCTTCGGCGGGGATGCGGTCGATAGTATTGATGGTGAACCCGATCCAAAACGCCAGCAGCAACACAGTCAACACTCCCATTCCAACGGGTATGGCCAGCGCCCAGTAGGATTGCTGGAACAGGCCCACCAGGAACAGCCCGCCCGCCACCAGCGCCCCCATGCAGATCCAAACCCCGGTCTGCTTGGAACGCCGCAGGGAAATATTCGGATCGTCGATCATGTGCTTCTCGGAATGGCCGGATAAATATCCAAAGGGCGGTTCCCGCCACGGTGCGCGTCAGGGACGCGCCGCGGCCGCGGAGTCCTGCTTGAAGGTGGAACGCCTTCCGTCATGGGCAGGGCCAATATACTGTGCTCTTGCACGCGGTGCCAAATCAAGTCTTACATAATCGCGGAAAATCCGGCTATCATGCCTGGGACGCCGCACCGTCCGTGGTGCAAGGCGGCAGGCGAATATATTCCTTCCGGCATTTCCGGTACCGGTTGACAGCGCCGAAGTTTGCAATTATCCAATTTGCAAGTCAAGACGTCAGGAAACGGGTGGGGCCGTCCGGCGGACTGCCCGCCCCGGTCCAGCCCCTGCATTAAACCACCGGAAAGACCGATGCAAACCGTCTAATTCTCACCATATCCACAATTTTTGCGGGAATTTTCCAGGAATGGCCACTAGCAGCAAATCCATTCAAATGACGCCGCACCCTCCAGTTCCAGGGGGCGGCCGCTTACCCACAATCATCAGATGGGCGGTGGCCATGCTGGTCATCACCCTGCTCCTGCCGCCGGGAACGGCCGCCGCCCAGCAACTGGAGGATTTGCTGAGCCGGTTCAAGATCGTGGAAGAGGGAGACCGCCGGGTGTTGGAAGTGTCCTTGCAGGACATTCTGCAACTGGCCCTGCAGCGCAGCAACGCCATCAAAGTGAGCAAGATCGGCCGGGAAATCGCCCATTCCGCCCTCATCGTGGCCCAGGAACGCAACATTCCCACCCTCACCACCAAGCTCGAAACCGGCAGAACCCTTAGCCCGTTCTCTTCCACATTTGCCGGCAGCAACTTCCTCCGCTTGAGCCGCACGGAAGAAACGGTGATCTCCTCCGAATGGAGCAGGAAGACTTCCAGCGGCATCACCTACGGCCTGATACTGTCGGAACAGCGCACCAGTTCGGAGACCCTCAATATCGCAAACGAGGGGGATGCCCCCGCCCGCGATGCGACCACGGCCTCACGCACGATCTCCTCGTCCTCTCTCACGGGCACGGTCAATATACCGCTCATTCAGGACTCGGGTCCCGAGGTGAACGATATTCCCATCCGCCAGGGAGAGGTGGGCGTTGCACGCAGCCAGCACGAAGTGCGCCGGGACGAATTGGTTATTCTGGGCACTGTCGCGACAGTCTACTGGAATCTGGTGGATATCCTGGAACGGATCATGGTGGAGCAGGAATCCGTAAAGCTTTCCGAACGCCTGCTGAACGACAATCGGGCGCGCCTGA
>JAPUIH010000092.1 GCA_027297205.1 SAR324 cluster bacterium
TGCAGGGCCAGGAACCGGCGCAGAATCGTCCTGTCGTGCCCAATATCATCGATGATAATTGCCAGCCGGCCCGTCTCCGGACCGGTGTCCCGCCCGTGGGTTTCCGCCGGCCGCGCCAAGGGAACGGACTCCTGGCTATGCGCAGGGCCGGGATCTCGACGGGGGGCGGGGGGCGGGGGGGCGGACACACCTGACTCCGCGGAAGGATATGGCCGTACCACGGATAGGGCGGTGCTCGGCTTTTCGGGCAATCCTAAATCGGTGACAAAATATGCCACCCCCCCAAAGATCACCCAATACAGAACGATCAGCGTCAGTAGGATTCGGATTTTGAATATGCCCATCTCAAGACCGTCCCTGATCCTGCCCCGGTGGGAAGCGTCCCTGCCTGGGCCGACCATACAGCAATCCGGGCCGTAACCCAACCGGGAGCACCGCACTTGCTCCCGCACGGCCTCGCCCTGCTATATATTATCGGCGGATTGCTCCTGGAATTGAGGGCCACCTTTGACGGCGCGCCCCGCAATATGCGACTCTGGGCAAATTCCGGCGCCCGGCGCACCTGTACGGCTGGCGCCACCCCTTCCATCCTGCCGGCCATGATTCAGGAAATCGCCAGCGAAACCGAGCATCTGCGGTGGGAGCCGGAACCGGATTTCTTCCGGCCCGACTACCAGCGCGCGCTGAACTGCGTTTTTCCGACCCTGTACGAGCTGCTCGGCAAACCCGTGCCCGGCCTGCCGACCTTGCGCCCCTTCCTTCCCGAGGGCTCCCTGCGGCCCGCGCGGCGAGTCCTTCTGCTCTGCCTGGACGCATTCGGCTACAAGGAGCTGGCCCTGTCCTCGCGCTTGAAGGCCCTCTACCGGGATTACGGCACCTGGATCACCTCGGTTTTTCCTTCCATTACCAGCTGTGCCCTCACTTCGTTATTTCAGGGACTGCCGCCTTCCCGGCACGGCCTGTTGGGGCATCTGATCTGGAAGGATTCACCGGGAGCGGTGGTGGACATGCTGCGCATGCAGGTGGTGGGGGCGAAGGCCTCCCTGGCGGACAGCGGCTTCGATTTACAGCAGTGGAAGCGCGAGCCGGGGCTGCTGGAATCGGAGCACGCGCGGAAAGTGAAGGGGCTGCACCTGATGCCCGCGAATATCGTCAACAGCGGCCTGTCCACCTACACCTACGGCGCAGCGGAACGCTTCGCCTATGTGGAACTGCTGGAGGGCTTCACCAAGGCCGGACGCATGCTGTCTGATATCGAAACGGGCTGGGTGGGGCTGTACTCGCCCCTGATCGATTCCCTGAGCCATGTGCTGGGCGGAGACACGCCCCAGATGCAGCTGGCCGTGCGTCAGATCGAGGATGCGTTGCAGTGGATGGCGGGTTCCCTGCCCAAGGATGTCGCCTCGGAAACCCTGCTGATGGTGGTGGCCGATCATGGACAATCCACCACCCGCATTCGCCTGCCCCTGTACGGCGAACCCATGGAATGGCTGGAGGCCCACACCCGCGCGGTGGGATTTTCGGGGCGGGTCATGCATGTCTACCTGGGCGGCCATCCCGCCGGGCCGGCCGCCGATTGGCTGCGGAAGTTCGTGGGGGAAGCGGGCCGCGTATGCGATTTCGATGAAGTGCGCGACCTGACGGGACCCGGAGGGGAAGACGGTTGGATCCGGCAGTCCCTGGGCGATCTGGTGGTTGTGCTGCGCGAGGGCACCAACTGGGAGAAGCGCGAGCCCGGGCAGCACCCCTACGCTTCCCGGCTGGTCTCTCAGCATGGCGCCATGAGCCCGGAGGAGATGTTCGTGCCCTTCCTTTGCGCGCCCCTGGCGGCTCTCCTGATGGATTGAGCGTGCCGCACTTCAACAGGAGCGCTATATCATTGCCAAATTTTACGCCTCCTCAAATATTAAAAGCACACAGCCACACGCAATTCCCTTACCGCTCCTTGCCCCGCCTGTGGTATTCTTTGCTGTTTGAATCGGCAATTCCCCGCATCCCCCGGCCGCCATGCCCGACTGGATTACAATTAGAGGTGCGCGCCAGAACAACCTGAAAAACATCGACGTCTCCATTCCCAAGAATCAGTTGGTGGTGATTACGGGGCCGTCCGGTGCGGGCAAGTCCTCCCTGGCCTTCGACACTCTGTACGCAGAGGGCCAGCGGCGCTATGTGGAGTCGCTCTCCCCCTCCGCGCGGCAGTTTCTGACCCAGTTGGAAAAGCCGGACGTGGACGCCATCGACGGGCTGGGCCCGGCCATTGCCATCGAGCAGCGGACGGGTGCCGCCAACCCGCGCTCCACCGTGGGCACGGCCACTGAGATTTACGATTATCTGCGGCTGTTCTTTGCGCGCGTGGGCAAGCCGGTCTGTTACCGCTGTGGCCAGGCGATCGCGGGACACACCGTGCAGCAGATCGTGGACGCCGCCCTCGCCCAGCGGGAGGGGACGCGGGTGCTCGTTTGCGCTCCCCTGGAATACGATCCTGCCCTGGACTTCGCCGAATACCTTGCCCGATACCGCAAGGCGGGTTTCGTGCGCCTGCGCATTGGCGGTCAGGCCCACCTGCTGGAAGAAGAAATCCTCCCACCCAAAGAAGGTGAGCCTATAAGCCTGGTCGTGGACCGGCTGGTGCTGAACGCCGAAAACAAGCAAAGGCTCACCGAAGCGGTGGAACTGGCCCTGGAATACGGGGCCGGCCTGGCCGCTTACGTTTACCTGGACGACAGCGGAGAAAGCGAGACCGTATACAGCAAATCACCACGCTGCGTATCTTGCGGAATCACCTATCCCGAAGCGCATCCACGCAACTTCTCTTTCAACAGCCCCTTCGGCGCATGCGGGGAATGCCACGGGATGGGTCATCATATGTCCGTCAGTCCGGAACTGGTGGTGCCGCAAGAGGAGAAAAGCCTGGCCGAAGGCGCCGTGGCGCCCTGGGAAAAGCGGAATTCGCCCGCCTTTCACCAGATGCTGGAGCAGGTCGCCACCCATTTCGGATTCAGCATATTTGCCCCTTTCGCCGAACTCCAGGAAGCGCACCGGCAGGTCATCCTGCAGGGTTCGGGAAGCGAGGAATTGGAGTTCAGCTATGACGGGGACGGCAGCAGCTACCGTTACAGCCGCAATTTCGAGGGGGTGATTCCCAATCTGGAGCGGCGCTTCAAGGATACAGAGTCGGCCTCCGTGAGGGAGGAAATCCGGCGCTACATGGTGGAACGGATCTGCCGGGAATGCAACGGGGAGCGCCTGCGCAAGGAAAGCCTGCACATCCTGATCGGCGGCCTGTCGATTGCCGGATTGACCCGCCTCAATCTGGAAGAGGCCGCCGCCTGGGTGGACGCCCTGGATCTGCCCCCGGAGGAAACGCAGATCGCCGGCAAGTTGGTGGAGGAAGTCTCCCATCGAATTGGTTTCCTGCGGAATGTTGGGCTGGATTACCTTTCCCTGGACCGCACCATGGATACCCTGTCCAGCGGTGAGAGCCAGCGTATCCGGCTGGCCACCCAGATTGGATCGGCCCTGAGCGGCGTCATATACATTCTCGACGAGCCGACCATCGGCCTGCATCAGCGGGATACGGGCCGCCTGCTGAACACCCTCTACGCGCTGCGGGATGCGGGAAATTCCGTCGTGGTGGTGGAACATGACCGCGACACCCTTGCCGCCGCGGATTACCTGATTGAAATCGGACCCCAGGCCGGTGCGGCCGGCGGGGAACTGGTGGCCCACGGCAAGCCCAGTGACCTGCGCAAGATGCCCCATTCCAAGACCGGCCAATACCTGGCCGGCGCCCTGCGCATCCCCGTGCCCAAGGCCCGCCGGGCGCAAAGCTGGCAAAAGCTGGAATTGCTGGGCGCCAGCGCGAACAACCTGACCGGCCTGGATATCGTTATTCCGCTGGGCCTGCTGACCTGTGTGACCGGCGTATCGGGCTCGGGGAAAAGCACCCTGATCCTGGACACCCTGTACCCGGCGCTGCTGGGGCGGCTGCGTCATAAATCGCTGGCGGGGCTGGCCTGCACCGGCCTGCGGGGCCACGAATACGTCGAGCGCGTGGTGCATGTCGATCAATCCCCCATCGGAAAATCCTCCCGCTCCAATCCGGGCACCTACCTGGGTGTATTTACCCTCATTCGCGAGCAATTCGCCGCCCTGCCCGAATCCCGTGCGAGGGGTTATTCCGCGCGCCGGTTCAGCTTCAACGTGGAGGGTGGCCGCTGCGAAGCCTGCCTCGGGGAAGGCGTGAAACGGATAGAAATGCATTTCCTGCCCGACGTGTTCGTGCGCTGCGACACCTGTGGCGGCAGCCGCTACAACCGGGAGACCCTGGAAGTCCGCTATCGGGGCAAAACCGTCGCGGATATTCTCAACATGACCATCAGCGAGGTGGAGCAGTTCTTCCGGGCCATTCCGGCCATCCGCGCGAGGCTGCAACCCATGCTGGGCGTAGGCCTGGGCTACTTGTGCCTGGGACAGGCGGCCAATACCCTCAGTGGAGGAGAGGCCCAGCGCCTCAAAATTGCACGGGAACTGGGCCGCCGGCACAACGGCCGCACACTCTACCTGCTTGACGAGCCCACCACCGGCCTCCATGTGGAGGAGGTGGAACTGCTGGTCAACGTGTTCAATCAACTGGTGGATAACGGCAATTCGGTCGTCGTGATTGAACATAACCTGGAATTGATCAAATGCGCGGATTACGTAATTGACCTTGGCCCGGAGGCCGGAGCGCGGGGCGGAAGGGTGGTGGCCCAAGGCACTCCCGAAGAATTGCTCTCCCAGCAGGAGAACTCTCATACAGCCGTTTATCTGCGGCCTTACCTTACGGGCGAACAGCCAGAAAACAAGGATTCCTCCGGTGGGAAGGACAGTTATTTGCATTCCACGGGTTAAGGCACGTATAGCCGTTGACCGGAGGATTACCAGTTGAAGCAAGTAGCCATCTTGATTGTGCTGTTGACGGCCCTCGTACAGATCCCTTTGCATGCGCAGGAACGGGAACCCCTCGTCATGCGGATCATGCTGGAGTGGACGGCTGGGGGCGTGGGCGCGGGCGCCCTCGTCGGTGGGGCGGTCTGGCTTACCGATCCCGGCAAGAAGGGCAACAAGCTCTCCGAACAAACGGCGCGGGGCGCTGCCTGGGGCGCCATCGTCGGCGCGATATTCGCCCTGACGGTCGTCAACAATTCGGCCATCCCACCCGCCTTCGCGGAAATGAGACCGGGAGCATTGCATCCCGCCATGCGCATAACCTCGGACCCGATTGGGGAGGAGGATCGGCGCATGGACCTGCTGGCGGCCGTGGGAGGAGCCCCCTCGCGCGGAGGCGGCGGATTTGTGATGCCCGTTCTCAATCTTCGATTTTAACGCCAGAATTTGTTGCGCACCGCCATGAAATCCACCTGGATCGGAAAATTTTTGATTTGTATGACTGCGGCACAACTGGTGCTGGCGCCGCTGGCCCTTGCCCAGGAAGCCGGCGTTCCACCCGGCGGCAAGCCGGTGATGGAAAACATTTTCTTCAACGTGCTATGGGGATCGATCTTCGGGCTTATTCTGGGGGGGGCGGTGGCCGTCATTGCTTCGGAAAAATCCACGGCGCCGGAAGGCTTTTCCGACTCGGCCACAGAGGGCGCCACCGCGGGCGGAATCGTCGGTCTCGCCACGGGATTGTTCCTGGTTACATCCGGTATTACCTTCGACCCCAACGCGAGCCTTATCTTTTCGCGGAATGACCGGGGCATCGAAGATCCCTTCGTGGCCCAGCGGCCTCCGGCCATCCTGTCTCCGGCGCTGCCCTTTGCCCTGGAAACCTCCACCAGCGGCCCCTTGCGCATCACCGGATTCCGCGCCACGGTGCTGGACTTGAAATTTTAGTCCGCCTGCCGCCGCAGCCGCCATGCACCCTCGCGGCACCCGTAAGTGGATCACGCCACACGCCTCAATTATTCCCGCACAATCATCCGGCCGGCCGAGCATGAGCGCACCCCCAAGTCCCCCGCCCATCTTTTTGGATCGTGACGGCACGATCATCGAGGAAGTGCGCTATCTCAGTTCCCTGGACATGATGCGCCTGATCCCCGGCAGCGCGGCGGCCATCCACGCCGCCAAAAAGGCCGGTCACGCGGTGGTTGTCATCTCCAACCAGTCCGCCGTGGCCAGGGGCATCATCAGCGACGAGTTCGCCCGCCAAAGCGGGGATCATCTAAAGCGCATGTTGACGGCGCAGGGCGCGCCCATCGACGGGTACTACTATTGCCCCGACCACCCGGAAGGAAAGCCTCCCTACGACAAAGACAGCGCCGAGCGCAAGCCCCGCCCCGGCATGATGCTGCGGGCGGCGCGGGACCTCGGGATCGAGCTGAATGGGGCGTATATGATTGGTGACAAGCTGAGCGATACGGAAACCGGCGCAGAACTGGGCGTAAGGCCGATCCTGGTGCGTACGGGCTACGGACGTGAAGAGGAATCCCGCCTGGGGCCGGCGTTTTTCCAGCGCGGGGGGGCGGCCGTCGACGATTTGGCGGCCGCGGTCGCCTTGATTCTCTCGCGCTCTCAGGACTGATCGCGCGGCAAAATTCCGCCGTCCCGGCCGGCCCCGCGGCTCCTGCTTTTTTTGTTGTTTGAATTCCAATAACCTGTAACGATTCAAATTAGCGCCCACCGGGGTGTTGCGTGATGCCTACGGATGGGCATCCCTCAGTTCTGGTCAAGCACACGGAAGGGCTTGCCATGGCTTCCGAAAACAAAAGACGCATTCCCTCCTTCCTTCTTTGGGGAGGAATCGGTGTCCTGATCCTGCTGCTGGGCGCCGGCTCCGCCTTGTTTTATTTCAGCCGCAGCCAGGGGGACCTGGGGGGCTTCAGCCTCAGCACCTTTTCTCTTCCGTTTTTCACCAAAGGGGAACCCACCGCACCGGAACTGGAGAAGCCGGAGGCCCGCACCTACACTGTGCAGGAGGGAGACAATCTATGGGCCATCGCCAAAAAGGGGGAATTGGTCGATAGCCCCTGGCAGTGGCGTGACATCGTCGTGCAGAACAAGGACAAGATCGACTACGCATTCGTCTCTCAGGAAACCGGGGACTGGAAGGTGCTGGTGGCGAAGGGACAAACTCTGTCCGTGACTCCGGAACCGCCGCCCGACCCGGATGCTCCGGTAAAGAAAAAGTTCGCGCTGCAGTTGCTTGCCACGCCGGAGCCCAACCTGAACCGGGCCCTGAATATCGTCAAGCTGTTGCTGTCAGACGGCTACTACGCCTACCTGTACAGGATCGAGGTCAAGGGTCAGCAGGTGTACCGCATTCGCGTGGGCTTTTTTGAAACCAAGAAACTCGCCGAAGAGGCCGGCAAGCAGATTCATTCCCGCTACGCGAAAAAGAAAATCTTTCCCGACGAGTTCATGGTGTTCCTTCCCTCATTCCGGGAAATGCGTGGGGAGCGGCTCGACTTTGGCGTGCAGAAATCCCACCCCTGGGTGATCGAGTTCCCCCACCGGGAAACCCACGCCAGAGCTCTTGAGGACCTGAAGGCCGTCTCTCCCGCAAGCGAGTTCGCCTATATCTCCCAGAGGAAGGACCCCTTGAGCGGACTGTTTCTCTACCGTACCCGGGTGGGTTTTTTCGCAACGGCTGAACTGGCAAAGCAGTTGATCCTGACCCAGGGTGAAAACGGCGAAAAGCTCTGGCACCGGGCCAGGGTGACCAGTCTCAAGACCTTCAAGGAATCCCTGCCCGGCCAGCGGATTAAGGTGGCCGAGCCGCCCCGCTCCTGATGTTCCGGCGGATGCCCAGCACGCGAAATCCTGGCCAAGCTCCGGCCAGCACATCGCCTCCAGCACAATGAGCACCTCTATTTCCGAAGCGGCCTGGTCGTCCCTCTCGCAGGAGGCCGATACGGCCGGGTTGAACCTGCGGCTGGTGCTGCCGCGGGAGCGCGTGGAGCAGGGCTTCCGGTCAAAGGAAGAAGGCGCCGCGGAGACTCTTACCGGAGCCGCGCATACGCGGGTATTTCCCGGCGGCAGTCCCGGCGCATATCATCCGAGCTACGAATGTGCGGTGTTGCTGGGGTCGGCGGGGCAGCGGTTTTGGGAGCGCTTCATGGCCCTCCAGGGCAGTGCGCGGGATAAAGAACCCAACCCCATGGATCGCTATACGGAGCGTGTGGTGGAGGAACTGCTGGAAGGACTGCGCGGCGCCGATGCCACCGCCGTCGCGGCCTATCCTTTCGAGCATCCCCGGCGCATCATGCCTTTCCTGGCCTTGCTGGAGGGCAACAGCCAACTGCAATTCACCCCCTTTGGGGTGGGAGTGGACACGGAGTTCGGGCCGTGGTTCGCCTGGCGCGCGGTGCTGCTGACCGTACTGCCCCTGCCGCTTTCAACGTTGACCGGGACCAGCCCCTGCGCCGCCTGCCCCGCGCCCTGCGTAAGCGCCTGTCCGGCGGGGGTGGTGGCCAAGGAGCGGTTCGACTGGCAGGGCTGCGTGAGCTACCGCGTGCATGAGCAGCCATGCCGCTCTACTTGCCTGGCACGCATGGCCTGTCCGGTGGGGACCGAGTATCGCTACGGCGGGGAGCAGATGGCCTATCACTACAATGCAAGCCTGCGCATGATCGAGGCGGGAGGATGGGCAAAGCAACCCCGTGCGGACAAATCCGCCGTCAAGCCGGACTAACCGGCGCGAGGAATCAAGGATAATGCTCCGGGCCGGGCAGGGACCTGCCGAGGGCTTCGGCGAACTGCATCAGCACCCGGTAGGTCACGCCCCAGATATGGTGCCCGCCGTACAGAATAGAAGGAAATATAAGCTTCTGCCCTTCCCGCTGCAG
This sequence comes from SAR324 cluster bacterium, assembly GCA_027297205.1. GTDB lineage: Bacteria > SAR324 > SAR324 > SAR324 > JACQKK01 > JAPUIH01. The sequence goes on from JAPUIH010000092.1 coordinate 8,829, forward strand.
GGGCATTTCCACCTGGTTCCTGGAATCCAGGATATGCGAGAGGGGAATCCAGAAGGCTTCGGCCACTTCGCCGTTCGGGCTGAGCCGCCCCCGCCGCACTCCCAGGTAATACACGAAAGGGAACAGAATTATTCCCGTATCCCGCCCCCCGGCGCGCACGGGCATGTGCGGCAACGCGGCCAGGTAATGGCTCTCCCGCAGCCGCAGTCCCACCTCTTCCAAAGTCTCTCTTTGGGCGGCGGCCCGCGCGGAGGCATCCGCGGCTTCCCGCTTGCCGCCCGGAAATGCCATATGGCCCGACCAGGGGTCGCCGGCCCGCTCCGCCCTGCGGATCACGCACAGATCGGGAGCCTGCTCATCCCCCGCGAATATCATGGCCACGGCGGCCGAAATTCCCGCCCCTTCCCCCGAGCCGTTGTCCTCCTGCCGGGCGGCCAGGGCCTGGCGAATTGAGGAAATTGAGATGTTATTGCGTTCAGCCGGCTCGTTGCCGTCCGTGGCTCTGCTCGAACTTGGAGTGGTCATGAAACAATCGGGTCTTCGCATGCGCGGGCAACGGGCAGCGCCGCCTTGAAGCGCGGATTTCCATCGCGCGCGTATATCACCGTTCCGGGCCAGTATAACCTCCCGCCGCACCCGGCACCACCGCCATGGGCGTTACCGCCTCACGCCTGCTCTTCCCCGGAGGGAGCGATGGCGGCCAGTTGCTCCTGGGAATTGAAGTCCCGCAGCTCTTCATCTCCCAGAATCAGCACATGGGTCTGGTCCCGGCATTCCTCCTGAAAACCCAGCAACCCATCGTCCCAGCACCCGGCGAGAATACGCGGTACGGCCCAGCCGGGGAACCAGACGGGATGGCCGGTTTCGCCACGGGCCTGCAGTTTCCAGATAGCTTCCGGCTCCCCACGCACGGTCTCGACGGACTGATCCCACCCCATTGCAGTGATGAACGGAGCGTCCACCGGCCAGCACCAGAACCCCTCACCGAATTTCCCCAGCCTGAGCGCGGCCCGCACGGATTGCAGCATGGGCTGGGTGCCATCCACCTCCACCAGCACAGGCGCGGGCGGGGACAGGGTGGCCAGCAGGGCCTCGGCCTTGTCCCGGAATTGCGGATCGACGGTGAGGGTCACGGGGGAGGCTGTCTCCCGGCAACGTTCCAGGATGCGTTCCAGGAAGGTCGCGCCCTCGAACATGGCGAAAATTTTGGGCTGGCCCATGCGCTTGCCGTGCCCCGCGCCCAGCAGCACTACCGGCTGTCCCTTCATACGCCCTCGACGATGCGGCGGTATGCCTTGTCAAATCCCCGCTCCCGCAGCATACTCTCGTCCACCTGAAACGCACCGCATAGCCGCTGCAACACCGCACGGCGGTCAAGCCCCGCCACGCCTCCCGCCTCCTCGCGCAGGGCCGCGATGCGGGCCTCTATCTGCACGTAGCCGAACCTGCCGGCCCGCGCCGTATGAGCCGCCTTATCCATGTGCACCGTCCGCTTCCACCAGGGAAGCCAGCACATCGAAATAATTGGGGAAGGTCTTGGCCACACATTGCGGGTCTTCGATCACCACCGGTACAGGGCCACAGGCGGCCAGGGAAAAAGCCATGGCCATGCGATGGTCGTCATAGGTTCTGATGCTGGCCTTGCCGCCCACCTGCCGCGGCGGATGCACCGTGAGATGGTCTTCTCCCACTTCCGTGCGTGCCCCGAGCTTTTCCAGCTCCGTGGACATTGCCGCCATGCGGTCCGTTTCCTTGACGCGCCAGTTGGCGATGCCCCGCAAAGTGGTGGGCCCGTCAGCGAACAGGGCCGCCACGGCCAAGGTCATAGCGGCGTCCGGCAAATCCTCCAGATCGGCTTCGATGCCCCGCAGAGGACCGTTGCCACTGACCTCGATGGCTTCCGGCTCCCAGTGCACCCGCGCCCCCATCGCTTCCAGAAATTCCGCAAAGCGGGCATCGCCCTGCAGACTGTCCGTTCCACAGCCCCGCACCCGCACGGTTCCGCCGGTGATGGCCGCCCCGGCGAGAAAATAGGAAGCAGACGAGGCATCTCCTTCCACATGGGCGCGGCCGGGGGAGCGGTAGCTCTGTCCGGCGGCCACCTCGTAGCGCCCGCTATCCGCCTGCGCGACCGTCACGCCAAAGCGCTCCATCAGCCCGATGGTCATGCGCACGTAGGGCTGCGAGGTCAGGCGGTCCACCACGCGCACCGTGACCGGCCCCTTCGCCAGGGGCGCCACCATCAGCAAAGCGGTGATGAACTGGCTGCTGGTCCGGCCGCTGATGGCCGCTTCGCCCCCGCGCAGGCCCGCGCCCGTGATGCGCAAGGGGGGATAACCCTGCCGCCCCAGGTATGCGATACGCGCGCCGAGCTGGGCCAGACCCTCCACAAGATCGCCGATGGGCCGCTCGTGCATGCGGGGCACGCCCTCCAGCACGTATTCCCCTATGCCGCCCGCAAGCACGCCGGTCAGGGGGCGCATGGCCGTGCCCGCATTTCCCAGGTGCAGACGGTGGCTCCCACCGGGAAGGGGCCCCGCGCAACCCTGTACCGTGAGCGATCCGGAGGCCGGATCGCCCGCCACGGCCACCCCCAGCTGACGCAGGGCGGCCACCATCACCCGTGTGTCCTCACTGTCCAGCAGATTTTCGATCTGCGTTTTCCCCTCGCAAAGGGCGCTGAGCAACAGAATGCGGTTGGAGAGGCTCTTGGAGCCCGGCAAATCCACGGTGCCCGACAGACGGGCAATGGGCTGTAGTTCGAGTTTGTCCATGGGATACCGTTGCATGCTATCAATTTACCATGGATGGACGGCGTGCGCGCTTGCGAAGCGGCCATTCCCTCTCGCGGACCATGGAATTTGCTTGGGTCCTTCCTCAAAAGTGTATATAAGGACAAAAAAAAAACGCAATGAAATCATTTCACTTCATGGGCGAAAATCGCGGTTGGGAGTTTCCGCGGGATTGATCGCCGCATGGAGGAAGCGGCGCAATGCGGCCCCGGGGGTGAACATCAGGCATTCGGGCACCACCGCGACCAGCCTTCTCAGGAGAATTAGGCATGGCAGGCACTTACGAGGAATTCTTCCGCCGGTCATTGGACGACAAGGAAAATTTTTGGGCGGAAGAGGCGGAGACCATCCATTGGCACCGAAAATGGGACCGCGTGCTCGATTACAGCAAGCCACCCTTTAGCAAGTGGTTCGTCGGGGGCGAGACCAACATCTGCTACAACGCGGTGGACCGCCATCTGGAGGATCGCGCGGACCAGAACGCCATCGTTTGGATATCTTCCGAACTCGGCCAATCGCGCGAGATCACTTACCGGGAACTGCACCAGGAGGTGCAGCGCTACGCGGCGGTGATGCAAGACCTGGGGCTAAACAAAGGCGACCGGGTGATCATTTATCTGCCCATGATCGCCGAGTCCCTGATCGTGATGCTGGCCTGCCTGCGCCTGGGCGCCATCCACTCGGTGGTTTTCGGTGGCTTCGCGCCCCATAATTTGGCCCAGCGCATAGACGACGCCAAGCCGAAACTGCTCATTACCGCCGATGCGGGCATGCGCGGAGGGAAGCCCTATGCCTACAAGCCGCTGGTGGATAAATCCATTGAGCTGGCGCAGCATCCCCCGCAGTACGTGCTGCTGGTAAACCGGGGCCTGGACAAGGAGCTGAACATTGTGCAGGGACGGGACCTGGACCTGCTCTCCCTGGTGGCGGAGAAAAAGGACGCGCAGGTGGACGTGGAATGGGTGGAAAGCTCCCATCCTTCATACATCCTGTACACCTCGGGCACCACGGGCACCCCCAAGGGCGTGCAGCGGGACACGGGCGGCTACGCGACGGCTCTCAACTCCTCCATGAAGCGCATTTACGCCTGCAATCCGGGCGAAACCTATTGGGCCACCTCGGACATCGGCTGGGTGGTGGGCCATTCCTACATCGTATACGGCCCGCTGCTCTACGGCATGACCACCATCGTCTATGAAGGCACCCCCATCAACCCCGATCCGGGCGTGTGGTGGAAGATCGTG
>JAPUIH010000093.1 GCA_027297205.1 SAR324 cluster bacterium
CAAGGAATTTGGCCGCAGGGACATAAAGATCAGCGAGCGGGAAGTGCGCAAGGTCTACAGCGATGCCGGGCTCGAGAGCAAGGGCACCCTGGAAGCGTTTCGGGAACGAATTCGCGCTTACCTTCTGCGAACGAAAATCAAGGGAATGGAGAACACTCTATTCCGCAAGGCGGTGCGCAAGGGCTATGTAAAATCCTTCCTTACCGCGCCACCGCCTTTTATGTACAGCATGAAGAAGGTGACGCGAGCGGCATCCCGCGGGCCGCGGGACGCGCCGGTGCAGATTGTGGAATTCTCCGATTTTCAATGACCTTTCTGCAACCGGGTGCGTGCCACCCTGGACGCCCTGATCGCCAGATACAACGGAAAGATTTACTACGTTTACCGGCATCTGCCTCTTACCCAAATTCATGACCAAGCCTGGAAGGCGGCGGAAGCCTCCGAGTGTGCAGCGGAGCAGGGCCGATTCTGGCCTTTTCACGACCTGATATTCGACAATGCGTCCGCCCTTAGCGAAAAAATGCTGACCGGCTTGGCCAAACGGGCGGGGCTGCGCAACGTAAAGCGCTTCGAGCAATGCCTGCGGAGCGGGAAATTCAGAATGCTGGTCGAACAGGACGTGGCGGTGGCGCAAAATCTGGGAATCAACGGCACCCCGGCCTTTTTCATAGGCCGGGAGACAGGCGAGGGCATGATGGAGGGAGAAGTCATCAGTGGCGCCCAGCCGCTGAGCGCTTTCCTCCCGTTGGTGGAAAAGACCCTCAAGGCCGCAGGCAAATAGCCTCCACCCACCGGCCGGACATTGGCAATATCTCCGAGACAGACAGCTTGATGCCCCGGGAGCGGTGGCACGGTGCCGCGCATACGGCAACGCCCGCGCTTGCCCTGGCAGGCAAGTGCTTCCCATCGCCGGACACATTACACTTGTTCCGCGCTAAATCAGACCCGCTTCCTTCAAGACCTTGAACGCCCCCTTCTTATCCACGATCTTCAGCCCGTGGGTGGAGAGCTTCACTGTCACGTACCGCTTCAGTTCCGGCACGAAGATGCGTTTCTTTTGCAGGTTGGGCAGGAAGGTGTGTTTGGACTTGTTGTTGGCGTGCGAAACCCGATTGCCCTTTTGGCCCCGTTTTCCGGTGATTTGACAGACTTTTGCCATGACCCTTTGCTCGGATTATTCATTTTGTTAACTTTATTTTTTACCGCGCGGGATGCCGCAAGTCAAACAATGAGTGGATACAGGCAGGGTTGATTTATTGTCCTTACCCCCTCATGGAAATTTCACGATAAAACCCGCCAACCTCCGCCACATGGGTTAACCGGTTCCGCCGGGCGCTGTATAACACCGGGTATGTACTACGTATATCAACTATTTCGCGAGTCCCAGGTGGCTTATGTGGGCTGCACGGTGCATCCGGGCCGCTGCTTCGACCAGCACACGGCCCGCGGCCGGGAATTTGACCATCTGCGGGTGATCTCCTCTCACGAGAAGCGCTGGGAGGCCGTGCTGGCCGCCCAGGCTCTGCTGGAGGGCTGCCCGGTCTATCCGCGTTACCAGCCCCGGCGGCAGCCTTTCGCCACTGCCTGAGCAGGCGCCAGCGAGCCCTGTTTTGGGGCGGAATGAGAGGGTATTGGCGCCAGTTTGACCGGCCTTCGGAGTGCCGGCCAAATGGGGCGGGAGGCCTTGAATTTTCCGGGGCGCCATGGGCCGCAAATCCGCCTGGGACCTAAGAATTCTGGCCCCATCCCTCCAAACTGTGGTAGGCTGATTAAGAGGCGCAAAGAGGGGAGGAACCCGGTTATTTGCCATGGATGGAGCGCCCAGGATGTCTGGCCAGTCCTGCAAGGGCGGACCTGTTTTTCCAACTCGGTCCCCCATCGCATTTCCGGGCTGGGCCCGAGCCCCGTATCCCCCGGCTTTGCGCATTTCATTCGATTTTCTTGTTTCCGCCCTGGCGGATTTTCCCATGTGAGAAAGTAAGGAAATATGGATCCTGAACTGGAAAACATAACACCCATCAACATTGAAGATGAAATGCGCGACTCCTATATGGAGTACGCGATGAGTGTCATCATCGGCCGGGCCATTCCCGACGTGCGGGACGGCCTGAAGCCGGTGCACCGGCGGGCGATCTTCGCCCAGAGCGAGCAGGGCAATTTCCACAACCGTCCATACCGCAAGTCGGCGCGGTTGGTGGGAGATGTGATCGGCAAGTACCATCCCCACGGGGAATCGGCGGTCTACGACGCCATTGTGCGTCTGGCCCAGGATTTCTCCATGCGCCACCCCCTGGTGGACGGTCAGGGCAATTTCGGCTCCGTCGATGGGGATCCAGCGGCGGCGATGCGCTACACGGAAGTGCGCATGACCCCACTGTCCCATGAGTTGTTGGCCGATCTGGACAAGGACACCGTGGATTTCCAGGCAAATTACGACGAATCCATGCAAGAACCCGTGGTGCTGCCGTCGCGCTTCCCCAACCTCATCATCAACGGTTCCACCGGGATTGCCGTGGGAATGGCCTGCAACATTCCTCCCCACAATCTGGGGGAAGCCATGGACGCCTTCCTGCACTACATCGATCACCGGGACAATCCCAGCACGGCGGATTTGATGGCACTTATGCCCGGGCCGGATTTTCCCACCGGCGCCTACATCCTGGGCAGGGTGGGTATTCACGAGGCCTATACCACGGGGCGGGGTGTAATCGGACTGCGCGCGCGCTGCGAAATCGAGCACAACGAAAAGAAGGACCGCGAATCGATCATCGTTGACGAGCTGCCTTACATGGTCAACAAGGCGCGCCTGATCGAAAAGATCGCCGATTTGGTGCGGGACAAGCGTGTGGAAGGCATTTCCGATCTGCGCGACGAGTCCGACCGCACGGGAATGCGCATCGTGATTGAAATCAAGCGCGGAGAGCCCGCGGAGGTGGTGCTCAACAACCTATACAAACATACCCAGCTGCAAACCTCCCTGGGCATTATCATGCTGGCCGTGGTGGACGGGCAGCCCAAGGTGTTGCCCCTGGTGCAGTTCTTCCACTATTTTCTTACCCACCGCATTGAGGTGGTGGAACGGCGGGCGAGCTTCAACCTGGCCAAGGCGGAAGCGCGGGCCCATGTGCTGGAAGGCTTCCGCGTGGCCCTGGACAACTTGGACGCCGTGATTGAGAAAATCAAGGCCGCCTCCACCCCCGCCGATGCACGCGGCACGCTGATGGCTGACTACCAGCTTTCTGAAATCCAGGCCAAGGAAATTCTGGAAATGCGCCTGCAACGCCTGACAGGCATGGAGCAGAAAAAGATTCAGGACGAATACAAAGAAATCACGGATAGAATCGCCGACCTGATAGCGATCCTGGCGGACCCGGAGCGCGTGCTGGAAATTATCCGGGAGGAGACCAGGGAACTGAAAGACAAGTTCGCCAATCCGCGCCGCACGGAAATCATCACCGACGCGCAAAATTTGGAGGTGGAAGACCTGATCGCCGAGGAAGAAATGGTGGTCACGATCAGCCACGCGGGCTATATCAAGCGCAGTCCGGCCAAGATATACCGCACCCAGCATCGAGGCGGCAAAGGCAAGGTGGGCATGTCCACCCGCGAAGAGGATTTTGTGGAAAGGATGTTCGTGGCCAATACCCACGACTTTCTGCTGATCTTTACCTCCTTCGGAAAAGTGTATTGGAAGAAGGTGTATGAACTGCCGATGGCCAGCCGCACCGCCCGCGGCAAGGCGGTGGTCAACCTGCTGCCCTTGGACCCAGGCGAAAAGGTGCGGGCCTATCTCAGTGTGTCGGAGTTCGTGGCGGACAAGTACGTCATCATGTGCACCGCAAACGGCATCGTAAAGAAGTCCGAGTTGCTTGTGTTTGCCAATCCGCGCAGCGCCGGTGTGCGGGCCATCAATATTGACGAGGGCGACCAGCTGATGGATGTGGCCATCACCGACGGAAACCAGGAAATATTCCTGGCCACCCGCCGGGGCCTGTCCAGCCGCTTCCCGGAACAGGGCGTACGCACCATTGGCCGGGTGGGCCGGGGGGTGATCGGCATCAGGCTCAATCCCCAGGACCGGGTGGTGGGCATGGAAATTCTTTCCGGCGATGGCTATATCCTGACCCTCACGGAGAACGGATTTGGCAAGAAGACCCCGATAGCCGAATACCGGGTGGGCGGCCGCGGCAACAAGGGAGTGTTCACCATTAAGACCTCCGCGCGCAACGGCCAAGTGGTGGGCATCCTCCAGATTACCAAGAATGAGGAAATCATGATCATCACCCAGCAGGGCAAACTGATCCGCTTGAGCCTGGACAAGCTGCGCGCGATTGGACGGGTGACCCAGGGTGTGAAGCTCATTCAACTCGAGCATGGCGAGAAGGTGGCCTCCATCGCCAAAATCGAGGATAACGGTACCAATGGTGACGAGAATGGCACAGGAGTTGAGGCCGCGGAAAACGGTGACCCGTCGGGCAAGCCTCTCAACTGATGCGTTGCGCCGGGCAGCCCTCGGCCTGACGCTTTTTCTCCTCCTGGCGCAGTTCCTGCTGACAGGGTGTCAGGACCGCGCCGACGTGCTGGCCCTGTCCAGCAAGGCCAGGCTGCTTTGGGAGCAGGGGCAGTACATGGACGCTGCGCGGAATTTTGTGACCCTCTCCGAAATTTACTCCAGCGATCCACTGGCGGAGGATTCCCTTTTTTGGGCGGCCAATCTGTATCAGCATTTTTTGCAGGATGCACCCCAAGCCATCCGCTATTACCAGACCTTGCTGGTGCAGTATCCGGGCAGCCGATTCAGCGCCGAAACCCAGGAAAACCTGGCTGCATTGTTCGAGGAGGACAAAGGAACACGTCACCGCGCCTTGCAGATTTACCAGCAATTGCTGCTAAACAAGAAGTTAAGCGAACGGCGGGATGAATTTCATTTCAAGATATCCTTGCTAAATTTGAGAATGGGACGGCTGGACCAGGCCCGGTTCGAATTTCGTACGTTGATGGAGAAGTACCCTCGATCCGCTCATATTCCAAAAACCTACTATCTGGTCGGATACAGTTATTTTCTGGAGAAGCGCTTTCCACTTGCGCTGGTGGCATTCAATCAGGTGGTAAAGGACTTTCCCGGAACACAGACGGCGATTCAGGCGCAATATTTTGTTGCGGACACCCTGGAGGAATTGGGCAATTTAAAGGAGGCCCTGCGCACTTTCCGCGCCCTTAAGGGCAAGTACAGCAGCGACAAAATACTGGAAAAGCGTATCAAGTCCCTGCGTTCGCGCATGAAAAAAGGCGTGCGCTAACCTAATCTCATGCCCGAGGGCGCCACAGCCGGCTCCGCTGGTCAACCCAAGCGCAATCCACACCCACTTTGCACACCCCACCCAACCCCACTGCGGCGAAAAAGCCCATGGAGCGCACCGCCGAATTGAATCCGCAAGGTGGCGAGAGGCTGGTGCAACTGGAGTTGCACCGGTTGGTGCCAAGCATTCACCAGCCACGCAAGCGCTTCTCCAAACAGCGCATTGAGCAATTGGCACGTTCCATCGAGAGCCAGGGCGTGGTGCAACCCCTGGTCGTGCGGCCGCATCCCCGGGAACATGGCCGCTTCGAGTTGGTGGCCGGAGAGCGCCGCTTGCGGGCTCTGAAGTTGCTGGGGCGGGACACCGCTCCGGTGTTGGTGCGCGCCATTACGGACGGGCAACTGCTGGAAGCCTCACTGGTGGAAAATCTGCAACGGGAGCAACTCACCCCCATCGAAGAGGCCCAGGCCTACCGCAACCTGCTCGATCATCATGGCTACACCCAGGAAACCCTGGCGGATCGGGTGGGCAAGGAGCGTTCGACCATTGCCAATCTGGTGAGGCTGCTGGGGCTGCCTCCCGCGTTGCGGCAGGACCTGGAGGAGGAGCGCCTAAGCACCGGGCATGCCCGGACGCTGCTGGCCCTGGAAGATCCGGCTTTGCAACTGGCGTTGCGGGACCTTATCGTGAAGCGGGATCTTTCCGTACGTGAAGCGGAGCGCTACGTAAAGCGGGCCCGGAAGCGCGGCCTGCCCGGAGGGAAGCCCAGGCACGGCCCTGCCGCCAAAGTGGCCGAGGACCCCAAGCTGGTGGCGGTAAAAGATGCTTTGGAAAGCCGGCTGGGCACCCGGGTCACGATTTCCAAAAATGCCGGGGAGCGGGGAAAGATCGAAATCGAGTACTATTCCGTAGACGACCTTAACCGAATTCTGGACAAGCTGTTGTAGGGCAGGGCCGGAACCGGGCCGAAATCAAACGGCACCTGCAAGAGATGGAACAGGTAGTGAGCGAAGCGGAGAGCGGAGCAATTGCGGGAGAATCATTGCAGAAGTCACGGCCGAACATGATCATCGCCCAAATTAATAAACCCAATATGGACGGGCTCGAAAATTTAAACTATGTTAAAAATGATCCCAAGACTAAATTAATTCCGGTTATCATATGAGTGAGCATTCGGAGGCGGAAACCCGGGAGTAAACCTCCCGCATGGGAGCGGAAAAATTTTCCCGCATGCCTATTGTCCCAGAGGAGTATTAACCCAGAGTGCGGCGGTTCCAATAGGGAAGTGTTCCCCACAAACCAATTCGAACCGGAGCCGAGCGCGTTCTTCCGTGGATTGGCCCCAATCAAACTTGAAG
>JAPUIH010000094.1 GCA_027297205.1 SAR324 cluster bacterium
TCGGGTGCTGCTTCTAACTGTGGAGCCGCTGCATCATCCGGCTCGGGTGCTGCCTCGTCCTGTGGAGCCGCCGCCTCCGCGGGAGGTGCTTCCTCGGTTTCCCCCAAGGGGACAGTCTCCGCCCCCTCGTCCAAGGCCACGGTCTCTTTTGCTTCGGAAGCCTCGTCGTCCGCTTCGGCAAGGGAGGTGAGCTCGGCCTGGGAGGCCAGCAGGCGCTCCCTGATCTGCTCTTCCAGAGAGAGGGTCTTGTCCTGGGTGGAATTGATGTTGATCTTGTAGCCGAGCAGTTTGGAGGCCAGCCGCACATTCTGGCCCTGGCGTCCAATGGCCAGGGAGAGTTGGTCCGGCTCCACTTCCACGTCGATTTCCTCGTTTTCCTCGTCGATGCGGATGCGCGTCAATTCCGCCGGCGCGAGGGAATTTGCGATATAGGGGGGCAGGTCCTCCACCCAGGCGATAATGTCGATCTTCTCTCCCCGCAACTCGCTGATGATGGACTGCACACGCGATCCGCGCATGCCCACGCAAGCTCCCACGGGGTCCACGTCCGGGTCGTTGGAACGCACCGCAATCTTGGCGCGGCGCCCCGCTTCCCGCGCGGCCGCCACGATCTCCACGATGCCATCGTAGATTTCCGGGACTTCCATTTCGCAGAGCTTGATCAGCAGCATGGGGTCGGCCCGGGATATCACCAGCTGGGAAGGCTCCTTGGGATCGTTGATCACATCCAGCAGAATCACCCGGATATGCTCTCCACTCGAGTAGCGCTCATTGGGAATCTGCTCGCGCTTGTAGAGGATCGCTTCCACCTGATTGAAGGTGATGAATATGCGATTGCGCTCCGTGCGGCTGACAATGCCATTCAGCACCTCCCCCTTGCGGTCCTTGAAATTCTCATAGATGGTTTCGCGCTCGGCCTCCCGGATTTTCTGGAAGATCAACTGCCGCGCGGTCTGGGCGATCACCCGGCTCAGTTCCTGGTTGTCGATCTCGTATTCGACTTCGTCTCCCGGCTCGGCCAGGGAGTCCAGCTTGCGTGCCTCATCGAGGGGAATCTCGTTTTCCGGATCCAGGTAATTGTCCGTGACGGTCTTGTAGCGGAATACCTCCAGCTCGCCGGAATCCGGGTTGATACGCGCCTCCACCTCGTTGTAGTCCTTGTATTTTCTTTTGGCGGCGGCGGTGACCGCGTCCTGGATCACCTCCTGCAGGCGGTCCCGGCTGATTCCTTTGTCCCGGGCAATATCCCCGAGGGCTTCCAAAATGCTTTCTCGTGCCATGTCATCCGTGTGTAATAAATCGTGCCCAAACTCGGGGCCTCATAATTCAGGGCCTTATAAATCCGGATCGAGCCGCGCGGAGCGGATTCGTTCCAACGGCAGTTGCAATATTTTTCCTTCCAACTCCACCTGCAGATGCTCTGCCGAGACATCCGATATTTTACAGCGCATCATCTGGGACTTTTTCTGATTATCACGCCCCTCTTCCGTTTGTTCCGGCGCCAGATTGAAGCGCACCATCTTGCCGATGCACTGCCGGAAGTGGTGAGGCTCCCTAAGCGGCCTGAACACGCCCGGGGAGGAAACCTCCAGGGAGAATGCGTTCGGGACAGGGTCTTCCACATCCAAGATGCGGCTTGCCATTTCACTCACGGCGCCACAGTCGTCCAGGGTGATGCCCTGCTCTCCATCAACGATCAGGCGCAATACCCAGCGCCCTTCGAATCTGAACTGCACCTCCAGCAGTTGAAATCCCAGTGCGGACAAGGGCCCCGTGAGCAATCGCTCGGCCCGCTCCGCAATTTCCGCTTCCTGGCCCATGCCGCGCCCCGTCTTCTTCGTTACCCCGTCCGGCCCCTGCAAAAGCGTAAGCCACCTTATGACTCCCGGCGCGCCCTTGCTTCGCCGCAAGGCTGGCCGGCAGGGCCGGTTTGCAATCCTGAAAGACGTCCGGCGGACCTTGCCGCTGGGCGGAAATTGAAATGAATCGTTCTCCCGCGGCCGCGAAATCCACGCGGCCTCCTCCCTATAAACCTTGTCACATAGCGAATTTCGCCATGTATTTCAACAATAACACCGCGCAAGGGAACCCGCAAGCTCCGGCCCTATTACGTAACGGCGGTACGGGCGGGACTCTAGCCCATTTAAGCCATTGAAAAGAAAGGGAGACCCGGGACAAATGCTCCGCCTTTTTGCCAGCGCATTGGCGGCATGCGCGGAACGGAATACCTCTCTACCCACGGCAGGGGATGCTGTGGCGCCCATGCACCCCACTCTGCATTCGGGCGGGCAGGAACGCCCTGCTTTACTCCCCCATTGTCCCCCTGCCCCAATATGCTAGGTTGATTCCCCAGCCCGGCACGGAATGTTCCGCCGAGCGGGCTGCAAAGCTGGCTCGCACCTAACCCGAGCCGCTTAACATGAGGCGTTTAACTTGAGGAAGATGCAATGAGTATTGCAGACCCGAACCGCGTGATCCTGACCGGTGAAAATCCGTTCATACGATTGAGCGAAACCGACAGCGATGACTACACGACCAATGCCAGCTTCTGGCGCATCATATTCTGCCCGGCCGGACCGGGGCACGTGCTCTATCTGAAGAGCGAGTTGACGGAAAACCGCTGGCGAATCTACTCCGACAACATTGCGATGGCGCGCTGGCTGCAGTCGACAGTGCAGGGAATGCTCAATGCCGAAACCGCGGACCAGGCCATCCCGGTGATCGACGCCCAGTTCAGCAAGGACGGCGACCCGGCCTATTTTTGGAGCGAGCGGATCGATACGTCGGACGAGGAAATTATCCTCACCTGGCATGAGATCGGCGATCCGCTGCTCATCCACACCCAGCCCAAAGCGGACCCGGGACGGCCCTACGGTGTATGCACCGTGCTGATACCCGCCCTCGGCGCGCGCCTGACGCGCAACGGAGTGCAGGCGGCGGGCCAGGCTTGGGCACGGGAGCGTGAAGGCAGGCCCTTCAGCACCTGCGCGCTGGCGTTCTCCGAAAGCTGGACGGATTCCCCCTAGCCCTAAGATTATTTATAAGACGCCGCATAATTTCGCGGAGGCTTTGCCGCCGCACCCCCAGCAGGGAGCGCGCTCCCCGCAGCCAATTTAAGCCGGGTTTGGCTGGAAGACATATCCGGCCAGATGCGTGTCAAATGCCGCCTCCTTGGTCCGTCCCGGCAGGGAAGATGGTATAATTGGAATTGCTTGGCGGGAACTGGCCGGATTTTGCGCCGGCATTTGCCATTTTTCCGAAACAAAGCCATTTACATTCGTCGTTTCAATAGCTTGAAAATTAACTGGCGCTTAAAACCGCTCGAAACGGCCCTAAATTTCGCGTAATCGGCGCTTGGGGAGGCCTTTTATGAGTGGAGCCGAA
>JAPUIH010000095.1 GCA_027297205.1 SAR324 cluster bacterium
CCCTTGATCATGGCCGTGGTGAGGGAAGAGGCGTGATAGCGGATCACCTGCCCCGAACCGATCACCGGGGTGACCAGCAGGTCCTCGGGCCGGGTATCGGAGGTGCACTGGAAAATGTAGACATGCTCGCTGAATTCCTTCGCCACACTGAAGGCCACGGTGGTTTTGCCCACTCCGGGATGGCCCACGATGCGCGGAGAAAGGGGCTGCTCTCCTTCGCGCCGGGAGGGGGGCGTCAGCCAACAGGCACGCAACTGGTTTTTCACCTGCTCCCCGCATACCGCCTGGATGGGCATTTCATCGGGTAGCGCCAGGCGCAGTTCCACTCCGTCGATCACCACCATCCGCCCGTCCTTGCTGGCATTACGGCTCATTACATCGTCCTTGCTGGGTGCCCCGCCATGGGTTTATTCGGCGGGGAAATCGGGTTATCCGGGTTTTCAGTAAAGAGAATAGCTTGCCAGACTTCCCAGACAGAGTAAAATTCTTTTCCCTTTGGCAAACTGGGGACGGCGTCACTCACCAGGACGGATCGGAAGGTTTATGAGCAGTCTCAACGTGAGAATCGTCAACCAGCTTTCCGCGGATTTGAAGGAAAGCTGGGACGCCCTGGTGGGGGAGGAAAGCCCGTTCCTGGAATGGGATTGGCTGGCCAGCCTGGAAGAGGCGGGCTGCGTCTCCGCGGAGACCGGCTGGGCGCCCCATCATATTCTGGTGGAGGATGACGGCCGGCTGGTGGGCGCCTGCCCACTCTATCTGAAGGGCCACAGCGAAGGGGAATTCATCTTCGACTACCAATGGGCCCACGCGGCCCATTCAGCCCAGCTGAACTATTACCCCAAGCTTCTGGTGGCCGTACCCTTCACGCCGGCGGCGGGAATCCGCTTTCTCACCCTGCCCGGCATGGACCGCGTGGCCCTGATCCGGGTGATGGGACAGACCCTGATCACGATCTGCAATCAGAACGAGATTTCCTCCGTTCACGTCAATTTCTGCAGCCAGGACGAGATCGAGGCGCTGGAGCCCCTAGGCTTCCTGCACCGCATGGGACTGCAATACCATTGGGAAAACAAGGGCTATTCGGTCTTCGAGGACTACCTGAGCGAGTTCCGCAGCAAGCGCCGCACTAAAATCCGGCGGGAACGCAAGGAGATGGCCGAGCGGGAGATCCGCATCCAGGCCCGCAGCGGAGACGAGATCCGCGATGAGCACGTGCCCCTGATGTTCGATCTGTACAAAGGTCATGTGCAGAACCTGTACTGGGGGCGGCTCTACCTGAACCTGCACTTCTTCGAGCTGGCCGCCCGGCGCTTCCGCCGCAACCTGTGCTTCGTGATGGCCGAGCAGGAGGGGGAGATTATCGCGGGCACCTTTAACGTGCAGAAGAACGGGGTGTTTTACGGGCGCTACTGGGGGTCTTTCCGCGACATCAAGCATCTGCACTTCAACGTGTGCTATTACGCCGCCATCGAGCATTGCATCGCCAACGGCATACAACGCTTCGAGCCGGGCGCGGGCGGCGATTTCAAGCAACTGCGCGGCTTCGACCCCCAACCCACCCACAGCATGCACTACCTCAGCCAGCCCGCCCTGCGCTCGGCCGTCCGCGACCATCTGGAGCACGAGCGCGCGCACATGGGCATGGCCATCGACTCGCTCACCGGCCAGAGCCAACTGAAGAGCACCCGCGGGGAAGGCTGAGGGGGAGCGACAACAGCGGAGGCGCTATGAAACGGACCATTGTTTTCGCCACACTGGCCTTTGTATTCGCGGCGCTGACCTTGTTGCAGGGTTCGATCCTGCTGGGAGGCGAGACGGGCCGCTTGCCGGAGAACGAGCAGGTGAAAATCGTCGCGGCGGTCCTGGCGGATTGCTACGTCTATCAGGCGGACTGCCTGCGGGTGACCGTGATGTGCAAGCGCTTTATCCCCCTGGGACGGCCCATCCTGGAGGTAAGCTGGCACGATGCGGACGGCAGCGCCTTCTATACGGCAGTCAAGCATATCGCCGGCACCGCCCACTGCAACAAGGGAGACCTCATTCACCGCTACGTGCCCTTTTACGAGGGAAAGCGCTATACCATCACCCTGCGCTAGGCTGTGTCTGAGAGAATTTGCGCCGGCCCGCCAGATCAGGACGCGACTCGGAGCATCATGGAGTATCAGACCATCCGGATTTCAGACGGTGGGGGAGGCGTGCATACCATCACCCTCTACCGGCCGGAGAAGCGCAACGCCATCTCCATCCGCATGCGCCAGGAACTTTCCGCCTGCCTGGGGGAACTGGGCCAATCCGAGGAGGTAAAGGCGCTGATCCTGACCGGGAGCGGGCCCAGCTTTTCCTCCGGTTTCGACTTGAAGGAATTTGCCAAGGAAGATCGGCACGAGGAGTTGGCCCGCAGTTCCATGGCCTACCACCGGGACCTGTGGAACTTTCCCAAGCCCACCATCGCCGCGGTGAACGGCTTCGCCCTTGGTGGCGGCTTCGACATGGCCCTGCTGTGCGATATCAGGCTTTGCTCCGAGAACGCGCTCTTCGGTCATCCGGAGATCAAGTTCGGCGGACAGCCCCTCTTCACGCCCCTGCGCTGGATCGTCGGTGAAGGGCTGGCCCGGGATCTCTGCCTCACCGGACGGAGCATCGATGCCGCCGAGGCACACCGCATGGGGCTGGTCAGCGAGGTGCTGCCCAAGGACGGGCTGCTGGAGCGCGCCGGGGAGTTCGCCCGTATGATCGCCGAAGCCCCGGCGGATACCCTGCGCGCGGTAAAACGCACCCTGCTGGAAAGCAGCGGCAAGGGTTTCGAGGAATCCTTTCTGCTCGAACATGACGAGCCCTTTGCGAGAAAATACCTCAAATCCTAACGGCCCCCGATTTCCCCCGCCGGCAACTGGCGCCACGGCCTCCCCACCCGCGGAGAATCTGCTTTTCCTGTGTGCGGTCTATTCCATTCTGATAAACTGCGCCTCAATCCGGAAATTTGAAGCAGAGAGAGGATGGCCTTCGTGATTTGTCCAAGCTGCGATCACCACAATGCGGCCGGGCGCAAATTCTGCACCCGCTGCGGCGGCAAGCTGCAAGCGGTTTGCCCAGGTTGCGGGGCGCAGTGCGCGCCGGACGATCTCTTCTGTGGGGAATGCGGCCGGCAGCTCGGCGAAGCGGCGGCTGCGTCCACGGCACCCCCTGTTGCGCCTGCGGCGCCCGGGCCCCCGGCGCCCGCGCCCTCCCCTTCGTCCGCCGGCACGCCGGCCGCTTCATCCGGCGAACGCCGCCAGGCCACCGTGCTCTTTTCCGACCTGTCCGGCTACACGGCCATGAACGAGCAGCTGGACCCGGAGGAAGTGGAAGGGGTGATGAGCCGCATCAAAGTGGAGGCGGTGCGCATCGTCGAAGCCCATGGAGGCATCGTCAACCAATTCGTGGGGGACGAGGTGCTGGCCCTGTTCGGTATTCCCACCGCCCATGAGGACGATCCCCGCCGCGCAGTCCGGGCCGCGCTCGAGCTGCATGAGCTAGCCCGTACCATGAGCCCCGAAGTTGAGGCGAAGATCGGGCGGCCGCTACGAATGCATTCCGGCATCCATTCCGGGCTAATCGTGACGAGCCTTAG
>JAPUIH010000096.1 GCA_027297205.1 SAR324 cluster bacterium
GTAACTCCGTGACTAACCGTCCCGTGCGCAATTGCGTTGCCACCAGGGCCAAGCGGCACACCAGAGGGCTGTATTTGCGCGGAACGGAGTCATAATCTTCCTGCCGGTACTCAAAATGGGGTTCGATTGGCGGCCATCCCGGAACACTCCGGAACGGCCCGCCACCTGAAACGGTTATGCCATGAGCGGGGCAATTATACAAGCTCCGGCCTCGCCGCGTCCGCGCCTCACCCCTTGGGGTACATGCCCGCCACCTGCTGGGCATATCCGTTGTAGAGCAAGGTGGGCTGGCGCTCGCGAGTGCCGATCACCCGTTCCCGGGCCTGGGACCAGCGGGGATGGGGCACCTTGGGATTGACGTTGGACAGAAAGCCGTACTCGGAGGGCGCCAGGGTGTTCCAGAAAGTGGCCGGCTGCTTGTCCGTCAGTTCTATCTTCACGATGGACTTGATGCTCTTGTAGCCGTACTTCCAGGGGGTGATCAGGCGCAGGGGGGCGCCGTGCTGCTTGGGCAGCACGTGCCCGTACATGCCCACGGTGAGCAGGGTCAGCTCGTTCATGGCCTCGTCCATGCGCAGCCCCTCGGTGTAGGGCCAGGGCTCGCGGGTCCAAAAGGCGAGCCGCTTACGCTGGCGCGGGGCCACTTCCGGATCGAAAAAGGTGGTAAACCGCACGAACTTGGCGGACGAAAGCGGGCGCACCCGATCCAGCAGAGCCTTGAGGGGGAACCCCGTCCACGGAACCACCATGGACCAGGCCTCGACGCAGCGAAAGCGGTAGACCCGCTCCTGCAAGGGCATTTTCTTGATCAGATCGTCCACGTCGAAGGTCTGAGGCTTTTCGACCAGACCGCTCACTTCCAGCTTCCAAGGGGAGGTCTTGAATTTTTCCACCAGCTCCCACACATCATCCTTGGCGGTGCTGAACTCGTAAAAATTGTTGTAGCGCGCCGCGACCAACTCATTGGTGATGGGCCGATCCACCTTGTAGGTGCTGTTGCGGGCGGCTCCCAGGGGGCGCGATCCGCGAATAATACGTTCCAGGTCGGAGCGGCTGCGGGCCTGGGCCTCCCATCCATAGGCCAGCCCCGCCGTGCCAATGGTGGCCACGCCCATCGTTTTAAGAAAGGCGCGTCGGTTGCGGTATACCGCCTCGGGGGTGGCTTCACCTTCGGAAAGCGCCCATTGCTTCTTGAGATGAATGTTGGCCATGCGGTCTCCCTGGAATAGGTTGGATTTCTAGGAACAGCCTTATCATAATTGGAGCTTAATTACACCGCCGGGGTTCAGGTGGTTGAGCGGTAATATTCCGAGGGAGCAGGGACATGGGGGAGGGGGCGACGGCGGAAGACACCCGGCGCTTCGCCGATGAAACCACCGCCCGGCAGCAACTGTCCTCCAGCGCCTTCCGCCCTCTGGGCCGCACGGGCCTTGTCACCAGCGCCATCGGCTTCGGCGCCTACCGCATCGATGCGCAAATCGAGAACCACCGCGCCGCCCTCAGGCAGGCCCTGAGACGCGGGGTAAATCTAATCGACACCAGCAGCAACTACAATGACGGCCGCAGCGAAACCCTGATCGGGGAAGTGCTGGCCGAGGACAGCGAGGCCGCCCCTGAGCTGCGGCGGCGCACCATTCTGGTGTCCAAGGTGGGCTATGTGCAGGCCAGCAATATGGAACTGGCCAAGCAGGCGATCTCCGCTGGGCAGCCCTATCCGGAAATGGTGGAATACAATCCCACCTGCTGGCACTGCATTCACCCCCGCTTCCTGGGCGATCAGCTGCGGCTTTCCCTGGAGCGGCTGCGCGTGGATACCCTGGACGTTTATCTGCTGCACAACCCGGAGTACTTCTTCTTGGACTGGAAAAAGCGCAATCCCGGCGGCGAATTGGCAGCCGCGCGTGGGGCGTTTTACGACAGGATCGGCGCGGCCTTCCGCCTGCTGGAACAGCGCATGCTGGAGGGCGTTATCCGCTGGTACGGCGTATCCTCGAACACATTCGGGCAACATCCCGAGAAATCGGATTTTATCTCCCTGGAAAAACTGATCGCCGTCGCCGGGGAAGCGGCGCGGGAGGTGCACGGCGTAGATCGGCCCTCCGGCTTCGCGGTGGTGCAATGCCCGCTCAATCTTTACGAGGGTGGGCCCTACCTGCTTGCCAATCAGCGGGACGGGGCCATGACTTTCCTGGAACTGGCCCGGGAATCCGATTTGGCCGTACTCGTCAACCGCCCCCTTAACGCCATCCGCCCCGGCGGTTTGGTGCGCCTGGCGGATTTTCCCGTACCCCGCCCCAACGTAGAGCAGGAAATCCAGCATGCCCTGGACGGCCTGCGCAGCGAGGAGCAGGCCTGCGCCGCCCTGTTCCGGCCCCAAGTGGCCCATGCCCTGCCCAAAGACGCCGGGCCGCACACGCCGTTTGAGTGGAGCGGGCCGCTGCGCCGGGCGCTGGACAGAATGAACAGCAAGGAGCAGTGGAACCGTTCCCTGGAGGACCAGATATATCCCCACCTGCACAACGCTTCCCGCTTTATGCAGCAGCAGCTTTCCACCCCCGGCCTGAGGAAGGATTTTACGGCCTGGTATCCCGGTTATTGCCGCAAGCTGGAGGACGTAGCGGGCATGATCAGCGAATGGCTGGGCCGTGCGGACTTCGCGCGATCCAATGACATGCACGAACGGCTGGAGCCGTTGCTGGAAGCACGGCTGCGGGGCCTGCCCCTATCCCAGAAGGCCCTGGTAACACTGCTGGCGCTGCCCGGAGTGAGTTGCGTACTGAACGGCATGCGCCGCACGTCCTACGTTGAGGACAGCACGGGCGCCATGGCCGCCGGCCCTTGCGAAGCGGCGGCGGCGGACAGCATTATGCGCAGCTTCGCGGAGCCCGTTGCCTGATCACCACTTTTCGATGTGGGGCCTCAGATCAAGATCGTGGGTCCAGGTGGAGCGAGGCTGGTGGGCCAGGTACCACACGGATTCGGCGATGTCCTCTGGCTGCAGAAAAAATTGCTGCTCTTTGTCCGGCAAGCGCTGCAAGGAGCGCTCCGACTCGATCACACCATCGATGTTCAGATGCGCCACGTGCACGCCCCTGGGTCCGTACTCCCTTGCGATGGACTGGGCCAGGGCCCGTTGGCCGAACTTGCTCACCGCGAAGGAAGAAAATCCCGAGCCCCCGCGGAATGCGGCCGTGGCGCCGATGAGAATGATGCTGCCACTGCCGCGCTTTTCCATCGGGCCCAGCACTTCCCGGCAGCAATAGACCATGCCCATCACACTGACCTCAAAGCCGGCCAGGAAGCCTTCCGGTGGAATTTCCATGAACGGCCCGCGCTGGCCCAGGGCGGCGTTCTGGATGAGATGCTCCACTTCGCCCAACTCGCTCCGCACCTGGGCGAAGGCGCCGGCGACGCTGGCCTGATCGGCGATATTCATGGGCACGGCCAAGGCCTGGCCACCCTCGGCACTGATTTCCCCCGCAAGCTGTTCCAGGTAATCCCGTGAACGCGCCAGCAGGGCCACGGCATGTCCTCCCTTGGCGAAGCGGCGGGCGAAGTGGGCGCCATTTCCGGGGCCCACGCCGGCAATTACGGTAACTGTGGCCATATGTTCTCCTATTTTTCCGGTTGACAGGAAATGAGCCCGGCGCGCCTGCACGGAGAAATAGGACGCGCCAGGGTTTATATGTAAATCCTGTTGCGTTAAGATGGGCGCGGGATCTAACCAAGACGGAACTGACGGGGCAATAAGGCGTATCGGGAAGCGTGGCCGGCGGCAGCCTGTCCGCCCAATGCGTCTGGTACCGTTGTCCCGTCCGGCGTCACCCAGTTTCTTCCACGAATTAGTTTCGGGTTGCAACAATAAAGCTGCACTGCGGTGTTACAATTGCTGGGTTTATTCGTTAACAATACGGGAACCTGGCAAACAATCGGATTTCCGGGCGCACCGGCCCCCATACCGCGAATGTGGGCGGCCCTTTGCGTCCGGACGCGGTGGACTCCATGAATCGTTACGAAATTATCTCAAACGTCGCCACCTCGGACCAGAGCCTGAGGGATCATCCCGAGTTGATTGATCTCGCCCAGTCTCTGGAGGTGAAGGACATTGAAACCCGTTTCGTGAAACTGGTTGTGCGCGAGGAGGAGCAGATCAATGTGGCCAGTGCCAAAACCGCCAAAGGGGTCACCCTTCGCGAAACGGCGATCAAGACCCTGCAACCCCAGGCGAGCCTGAAAGGCTGCCTGAATTGGGTCAAGTCCGTGGCAGGGCACTCCAACCGGGGCATTCACCTGGAAATCGAGAAAATCCGGGCCAGCAACGGCGCGGGCCTGGTGCTTGCCCAGGTTCTGCCGCGGGGCAACAAGGTCTTCGCTTCCGGCCTGGGAGACGGAAACTGGCAGCGGCTCGTGGCCCGCCCGGACATAACCCTGAAGAATATCCCCCCGGAGTTTCAGAAACACGCCGACCTCAAGAACGAGTACCGCCAGCGTGGAACGCGCACCAGCTTTTTCGAAGCGCTGAAGCAAATGTCGGAAATGTTCTTCCTGCCGGAGCAGTTCAGGAAGAAGGCGCTCGATATTTCGAAATCGAGGAATGCGAACCGGCTCACCGAACTTACCGACGCGGAAGTCATCAACGTCGGGTTGATCCAGGATATCCTGGATCGCTACCAGAAACTGCTGGACGATTTCTTTCTGATGGTGAAATCGGGACAACTGGGCGGCGACCTGCCCCAAGTGTTCGGGCTGCTCACCCAAGGCATTTCCTTCGAGGAGTTGAAAGATGTGCTGCTGCCATTCACCATCGAATCCAAGCGCAGCCGCATCGACAACAAACGCCTGCTGATCAACGAGGTGCGAATCTGCATTTCCAAATCCAAACCGGAGCTGCTGTCTCAACTGAATCTGAGATTTACTCCCTTGATCATCAAGGCCCGCATTGCCCAGGATCCTATCGTGTACCGCAAACTGGTGCCCTTGCAGGTGGCCGACGCGGAGGAAACCGAGGCGCTGGAGGTGGCCCGGCAACTCTACAAACCCATATTCATTTTGCTGGAACATATCGACCTGTCGAAGGTCGATCCGGCGCAGCTCATTCCAAACGAATTGAAGCAATCCTTGTTCGAGCTTGTGGTGTCCCTGACCTACCAGGGGGAGTATACGGTGCTGCGGCGGGGAGGGACAGTTTCCAAGAAGGCCAACCTGGCCCGCAAGGTACTGGAGCGGATATCCTTCAACAAGCTTAAATTGTCCTCGCTGCATTCCCTCAACCCGAAGCTTCCGATGAAAGGGGTTGCCCAAAACCTGACGGGGAAGGTGCCAGTTACCACCGGGGAGTTGGCGAAGATTAGCGAAAACCTGAACCGGGTGCTGTTTCCCCTGGCCCAGCTGGCTGACGAGATTTCCAGCGTCATGAGCGCCAAGCATCAGGAACAGGAATCCAAGCGCAGTTCCGAAGCACTGAGGTCCTACCTGCACGGCGCCTATCCCATGCTGCGCAATACCAAGTACATGGTCGGCTTCGCGGGACTAACCCCGGCGATGCGCGGCGGGGCATTGTCCGCGGGGCGGGGGCTGGGCCTGACCATGCTGGCGTCGCTGGAGGAGATCAGAAACCGGGAAATACGGGAGCGCCTGAGCAAGAATCCCAGTGCCACCGTGGGCAGCTTCACTACATTGATGGGAAACGAGCAGAAGAAGTTCTTTCCTCTCAAGGCAAAGCTGGACATGATCTCGCGGGCCTACCGCTTCCTGTATGGGGAGCGCATCGCGGCCCTGGTGCGGCGCTTCGTCGTCAACAGGATCAACCTGCTGTTCGATATCCATGGCGACCGCCTGTTTGAGACGATTTACCAGTTTCTGGTCTGGGACAACCAGCTCACTCTTTCGCGCTATCAGGCCGGGATGATTTTATACCGGCAGGGCGTGTTCGAACCGCCACGGCTCAAGGAGTTCGGGTTCAAGGCCGGGGCAATGGCCAACGGCCATGAACGGGACAACCCCTGGCTGCACACCAAGGATGATTCCGATGGGCAGGAACCGCGCCAGTTTCCCCTCTCCGCGGAAGGCATTGAGAAGGAATATCGCGCAAAGCTGGAGGTCTTCGAGGGGCTGCGGCAGAAATGCCAGGAACTGGCCAAGGTCAACGGAGATGGAGAGACAAAAACCCTGGCCGGCATCATCGCGGAAAAGGCCGAAGATCAGGTATTCGACCTGCATGACCCGGTTTTCCGCGAAAGCCTGGCCGCCTCGGACGCGGCCAAGGCCCTGTGGGCGGAAATAGAGGCGGTTGTTCAGGCTAATGCGGAGGCCATCCAACTGCCCAAGGACGAAGGGGAGGTGATGCATTTGGTGTTCAACGGTGCGACCGCTTATCTTAGTCTGCTCAAGGAATCCCACTCCTTCAGCTTGGGGGACAGGGAGTGCGTATTTCGCATTAAACCGGCCTGGGACCTGCCCACGGAAAATCTGAAAGGCAACTCGGCGCTTGTCTTGAACGGGCTTAACCAGCGGCTCATGGGCAATGGCGGTTCGGAAAACATTAAGACCATCAAGCCGGCTCTGGAACTGCTGCAATCCCACTGCAAGGCCTGGGGCAGTTTTCGGGAGATGGCGACGATTGCGCTGATCGACCAGATGCTGAGGGAAACCATCTTGACCCTGATCCGGCCCGCCCCTCCCGCGGCGACAGAACTGAAGAACTTCAAGCCGGGCACCGTGATGTGCCTGGGGATGTCTGCCTCGGACCAAACCAAATTCAACAAGCTTGTCAGGCGGATCGACATCAAAGACGTGTATTTGACGCTCTCCCAACTGTCCAGCTGGCTGGCCACTTTCGAGCGCCTGGGCAAGGAGATGGAGGAGTTGCGCGACATCATCGCCGACATCCAGCGCATCATCGCCGGCCTCAACATATCCCTGTTCGACGCACCCTACATTATGCGCTACGGTTCGCTGCTGAAAACTCTTGACGAGCTGCTGAGCATTCCGCCGGAGGATTTCAATGCGGAAGACCAGACCCTGGTCAAATCCACGGCGATGGAAATCGAGGGTGTAATACGCGAGTACTTCGAAAAAGAGCGCTCCTTTGCACCAAAGAACCGCTATTTCAATCGCATCACGACCCAGTTGAAAAGCCTGCGCTCCGGGACGGATTTGAACTTTGTGAGTCAGTTGCATGAGGGCGGCGTCCTGCCCGCCAGCAGCGGCGAAGGGGAGGAGAACAAGCCGGCCGTCAAACAGACCCGCGGCACGGGGCAATTCCAGACCTTCAGTTCGCGCCTGCGCGAGGTGATCGCCAACCGCAAGCGGGTCACGGCGAAAAGCGTGTTTGTCCTGTCGCCGGGCGGCGCCCAGAAAGAACTGACCATTAATTTGATCGATCAGGTGCTCAAACTGAACGGGCTGTTCACGCCCATCCTGGCGGACATATCCAGCGGTGAGGCGTTTATTGACGATCTGCGTACGCGCCTGCCACCCCACCGGCTGTTCAACCTCAACGAAATTTAGGGCCGCCGAGGCGGATCTGAAGCGCCCCCACCCAATGCACCGAATCCACCTGCGGCCACGGTGGCTGCCCGGGCTGTCTTGCATCTGACCGGCGGGTGGGCTACAAGATTTTCAGTCCCGCCTGGCGGGCGCCTATGTCGCGAGGAGACAGGATGGAAAAGATGCGCGCAGCGCGGTCTGTGGAATTGGGAAAAATGGTTTGCGAACTCACGGAGGTCAGGCCTCCCGAGGAGGGCGAGGTCATCGTGCGCACACAACTGGCCGCCATATGCGGCAGCGATCTGCACATCGTCTTCATGGGCAGCGGCATCGCCCCCCTCAATGGTGATTGGAATTTTCCCCATGGATTTCCCGGCCATGAGGGCATCGGAGAGGTGGTGGAAAGCCGCTTTGCGGGGCTGAAAATAAAGGAGCGCGTGCTCACCGTGCCGGGCAGACCCTATACCCGCTGCTTCGCCGAAACCCTTACTCTGCCGGGCAGCTCATGCATCACCGTGCCCGAAGACCTGCCTCTCGCAGAGTTGCTGATGGCCCAGCAGTTGGGCACGGCCATCTTCGCGCTACGGCAAAACCCTGTGGACGTAGTAGGCAAGAACGTGATGGTGATGGGCCAGGGTTCCGCGGGCGTATTCTTCGCCTACCTGCTCAAGCGGGCCGGCGCGGCCAAGGTGATCGTATCCGACTTGTCCGAGGCGCGCCTGGACCTGGGCCGCCAAGTCAGTGGGACGGACGTGGCCGTGATCGCCAATGGCGGCAACGTCAAGGAAGCCGTGATGGATCATACCGGGGGCGAGGGTGTGGACTATCTGGTGGAGGCGGTGGGCCGCAGTGAATCCCAGCTTGAGTCGGTGGAGTATATGAAACTGGATGGGAAGATGCTCTTCTTTGGGCTTCCCGATACCTCAAAGCCAATTCCCTTCAATTTCCAGGAATTCTTCCGCAAGCGCATCACGGCCAACACCACTTACGGCACACAGTTCGAGCCGGGTCTGGCATCCTTCAGGCTGGCCTTAGACCTGATTATCAAGAAAGAGATCGACGTTTCCAAGTTGGTCAGCCACACCTTTCCCATCGAGCAAATCGATGAGGCGATGCACCAGGCCCACGAGGGCGCCAAGAGTACCTTGAAAGTCGCCCTGAGTTTTTAGCGCCACCCCTGGCGCTTGCCGCAAGGCGCACCACGGCAAGCGGGAAGGTCGGATATGGCCCCTAAAGAATCCTCGCCACCGGAACTCGGCATCTTCGTTGCGCTGGACCATGTGAATCTGCGAGTACCCGACCAGCACCTGGCCACCCTGTTCTTCCTGGAGGGGCTCGGGCTGACGCGCGATCCGTACCGCATGACGGGCACAAGCAACATGTGGGTGAACATCGGCGCGCAACAATTTCACCTGCCCACCACCGAGCCAATGCCGTTTCCCGGCGTAATCGGGCTGGTGGTGCCACGGCTGGACGCAGTGCGGGAACGGTTGAAGCGCGTGGCGCCCAAGCTGAAGAGCACGGCGTTTTCCTGGCAGGACGGTAAAGCAGCCATCGCCGCCCAGGACCCCTGGGGGCGGCGGGTGCGGGTGCATCAGGCTGGGGGTGCCGTGCCCGCGATGTTGAACATGGCCCTGGCCTATGTGGAAATATGGGTGCCCAAGGGAAGCGCCGCCCCCATCGCCGCGTTTTACGAGCAGGTGATCGGCGCGCCCTGTGCACTGGCCGGCCCCGGTAAATCGCGGGCCACCGTAGCGGTGGGTCCCCATCAGAGCTTGCGCTTCGTGGAGCGGGCCAACGCTCCCACCGGCTCCCACAACAACCACCTGGCGCTTTATCTGACCCGCTACCAGGATGTCTACGCGCGCATGCGCAAGCTGAAGAACCTAATGGAAAAGCACCGCTTCGAACAGTTCCGCTTCAACCGCATCCTCGACTTGAAATCCGGAAAGTGCCTGATCGAGTTGGAGCACGAGATGCGCAGCCTCTACCACGGCGATTACGGACGAGCCCTGGTCAATCGAGGCGATATCGGCGGGAGGCTGGGCCGCGTGGTTGGGCGGGATACCTGAACCGCGGAGTTTGGGTGGGAAACACCACGCCAACCTCGTCGCATGGCTCCAGCGCTTTTCACCTTCTACCCTGATCCTCGGGCCATGCGCTTGAGGAGGCGCCCGGCCGCCCTAGCGGCAAAGAGCCTAGACCGCCTGCTCGGTGCCCAACAGCAGTACGCGCGGAATATTGACGTGATCGGGCTGTTCCAGCATGAAGCGCACGGAACGGGCCACGTCCTCCGGCTGCAGGGGCGTCTTGAAGCCTTGTTGCTCGGCGGGATGCACAGGCAAATGGCGATGCAGATCGGTCACCACCAGCCCCGGCGCCACGCAGCCCACCCGGATGTTCGTTCCCGCGAGTTCCATCCGCAAGGATTCGGTGAGCGCCTCCAGGGCATGCTTGGTGCCGCAATAGGCGCCGACATTTTCGCGCACCTTGCCCCCCAGCACGGAGGAGGTGTTGATCAGATGCCCGCCGCCCGCCGCCTGGAAATGCTTTAGCGCCACGTAGACCATCCGGTAGGCCCCTTCCACGTTAACGCGCACCATCTCGCAGACCCGATCCACGTCGATGCTGGCAATGTCCCCCGCGGCAACCATGCCCGCATTGTTGATCACGATGTCACAGCGGCCATAGATCTCCAACGCTCTGGCTATCAGGCGCTCTGGAAGGGCCGGGTCGGTGATCTCCCCAGCCAGCACTTCGGCATGGGCCAGCTCTCCAGCCACGTTCCGCAGCAGCGCTTCGCGGCGGCCACTGAGCACGAACTTCGTGCCCACTTCTCCTAAATTGCGGGCCACCGCCGCGCCAATTCCGCTGGTGGCGCCGGTAATCACCGCGACTTTGTCTTTCAATTCCATACGATTTTCCTTTGCTGGATAGGTTGTCCCGACACCGGGGTTGTATCACCATTCTCCTTGCATCGGCCACCGCATTGGAGCCTAGTTTTTCGGCGCAATTACTTGCTGCTAAATTCTCGCAACTTAAATACACTTTCCCATGCTTGCAGCAGTTGAATCCTTCCGGATCAAAGGCCGAAGCTGCCTAAGGCGGCACCGGATGCCAGACGGAATTCGGCCAGGGCGCCGGCATTTCAACCAGACAAAAAATCCCGAGGAATTCAGATGGATTTCGACCGCATGCTGGAGACCAATCCACTATGCCAAAGGCTGGGCATCCGCTACCCGATCCTGCAGGCGGGCATGTTTCAGGTGGCCATGGGGCGGCTGGCCTCGGCGGTATCCGAGGCTGGTGGGCTGGGAGTAATCGGCTCGGCTTTCATGTCGCCGGAGGATCTGCGTGAGCAGATTCGCTTGGTCAAGGATCATACCTCCGCGCCCTTCGGCGTGGACATCCTCTTCGCCCGCACCCCGGGCAGCGACGCGGCCAGCACCGGCTATACGCGCCAGGTGCAGGATCATATCGAAGTGGTGTTCGAAGAGGGGGTTCCCGTGCTGGTCTCCGGCCTGGGGAACCCGGTGGAGGTGGTGCCCCGCGCCCATGATGCCGGAATGACCGTGCTGTCCCTGGTGGGCAACGTGCGTCAGGCCAAGCGCCTGGCCGGTGA
>JAPUIH010000097.1 GCA_027297205.1 SAR324 cluster bacterium
ACCAGGCCATGCTGGCGCGGCCCCTGCCGAAGTAGACCGCTTCGCCGGGGAGCGCCCATGGCAGCGAGCCCCTGATTCGGGCGCATCGCGGGAGACGCGGCGGTGCTCAGGCCGCCGGTCCCTCCTTTTTTCCCGTTCCCAACAAGAATATCTCCACGGATTCGCTTCTGCTGGCCTTGGGCTTTTCCAGGGTGACCTTTGCGAAATGCGCCGCGAAGGTCTTGCGCAGGGCGGGCAGGCCGCCTCCCTGGAACACCTTCACCAGCAGGGATCCGCCGGGCCGCAGCAGCTCGGCGCTGAGAGCCAGGGCGCGCCGGGCCAGTTCCTCGGAACGCGCGGCATCGGCGCTGGGCACGCCAGTGGTGCGGGGGGCCATGTCGGAAAGCACCACGTCGAAGGGCGCGCCGCCCTGCAACAGGCTATGTGCCGGGATATCGAATACATCAGCCTGAAGGATGCGCGCATGGGCGGGCAGGCCACCCCGCGGCTCTTGCAGGTCCACCCCCAGCACATGGCCCTGGGCGCCCACCTGCCGCGCGGCGTATTGCAGCCAGGAGCCGGGGCTCGTCCCCAGATCGAGCACGCGCATGCCCCGGCGCAGCAGCTTCCTCTTGCGGTCGATCTGCTCCAATTTATAGACAGAACGCGCGGCGAAGCCTTCCCGCTTGGCTTTGTGGAAATAGCTGTCCTGGATTTTCTTCATCGGCTGACAGGCAAATACCGAAACCGGGTGGGTGGGCGGCATGGAACACGGCGGAACCGCCGGATCAGCAAGAAATGGGCAGGCAGCAGGAAAACCCGCCGACACGGCGGAGAAATATCCATTCTCCAACATACAGTCGCATTATTGCCCTAATCATGCTTTAAAGGACTCCCTCAATACAGAAAATATTAATAGTTTATTGGTGACGGAAGGGAGGTGCCATGGCTACCGATGCGGAACTTGTCTCGAAAGAAGAGCACGAACTCAACTATCTGCTGAAGAAATGGAAAAAAACGCAAAGCGGATCCAACCGGAAAAAGCTTTCCAAAAAGATCGATGAGTTCAATGCTCATCCGGATTTCAGGAACCACAACCGGAAAGATTTTTATAAGTACGTAGGATTTATGGATACGCTGGAATAGCCTGGACCGCACCGCGGGCTTGGCGCTCACATCCGTCCACGTGGTGGCTCACAGGCGATGGTATCCGAAAGTGCGGAGCGGTGGGAAGCTGTCCTGTCCGTGAGACGGGCAGGAGGCCGCTCGCCTTGCATTGGTGCGAGGCCGGCGTTTAGTGCATCAGTGAGGCGTTGATCTCGTCCAGGGCCGCATGGGAGGGGCGCAGCTTATCGTCGCTCAGCATAGACAGCGGTTCCTCGCCCAGGTTCTCCTGTTCGGCAAAGCTGGGCTTGTCCTCGTCGATATAGATCAATCCAGTCAGAAACTTGCCCTCGTTGCGGGCCTGCTCCAGCAGCGTCATCACCTGCATGCGGTCCGTGGGATCATGATCCTTCAGTTTGTGCAGGGTCACCACGCCGCCGTCGTGCATGCGCACCGAATAGTCGGAGCCTTCATCATAGTCCGCTTCGATGGGCTGGAATTCCGGGATAAAGCCCACCTCGTTGAGGGCGTCGCGGTGCTCCCGGATATATTTCAGGCTTTTGGTGGAGCCCTCGTGATCGTTGAACGTGACGCAGGGGCTGAGCACATCAAGCATCGCGGTGCCGTTATGCATCATGGCCGCTTCGATCAGCGGCGCAAGCTGCTTGCGGTCGCCGGAAAAGCTGCGCGCCACGAAGGTGGCGCCCATCAGCACTCCCAGGGACGCCAGATCGATCGCCTCCCAGGGATTCTCCCAGCCTTTCTTGGCCTTGGTGCCCAGGTCAGCCGTGGCCGAAAACTGCCCTTTGGTGAGCCCGTAGACTCCATTGTTTTCCACGATGTAGGTAATGCGCAGGTTGCGGCGCATCATATGTATGAAGTTGCCCAGCCCGATGGAGGCCGTGTCGCCATCCCCCGAGACTCCGATGGGCAGCAGGGTATGATTGGCCAGCCCGGATCCGGTGGCGATGGCGGACATGCGGCCGTGGATGCCGTTAATGCCGAAGGCCTGGTTCATAAAATAGTTGGTGGTCTTGGAGGAACAGCCGATTCCGCTGAACTTTACCACACGCATGGGATCGATGCTGACGTCGTAACAGGCCTGGATAATCGAAGCGGTAATGGCGTCGTGGCCACACCCCTTGCACATGGTGGAATCCGAACCGACGTACTCCTTCTTGCTCAGGTTGAGCCGGTTCACCTCGGGCTGGGACTGCCTGGCTGCCTCAGTCATTATTTCGCTCCGTTAATAAGTTGCACGATATCGCCCGCCGCCAGCGGCATGCCGTCGTATATGCAGATGGACTGAACACGCGCCGCCAGATCGGGATAATCGTCCCGCACTATCTGGGTCATCTGCCCGTCCCGGTTCTGTTCGATCAGATACACAATATCGTGGTGTGCGATAAACTCCCGCACCTCTTCGGTGAGGGGCAGCGCGCGCAGCAGCAGATGGTCCGTGAGCCTGCCGCTCGCACTGAGGCGGTCGCGGGCCTCCCGCACCGGCTCATAACTGGACCCGAAACTGATTAATCCCTCCTTGGCCCCGGTGCTGTTTTCGATGAGCGGCTTGGGCACCGCGCTGCGCGCGGTCTCGTATTTTTTCCGCAGGCGGTCCTGCAGCTTCTTGTATACTTCCGAATTTTCCGAGTAGACCGCATCCTCGTTATGGCCGGAACCCCTGGCAAAATAGGACGCCCCTGGATGGTCCGTACCGGGAATGGTGCGCTGGGGTATGCCGTCGCCATCCACATCGAAGTAACGGCGGAACTTGCCCCCTTGGGCCTCCAGGGCCTCCAGGGCCTCCTTGTCCAGCAGCTTGCCACGCTGGATGGGTTCGGCCGGCATCTTAAAGGGTTCGGAAAGCGCCTGATTCATTCCCAGGTCCAAGTCCAACATTAGAAAAACCGGGGTCTGGAACTGATCGGCGAAATCGAAGGATCTGCAGGACATCTCGAACACCGAGGCATTGTCATGGGGAATGAGCACGATATGCCGCGTGTCGCCGTGGGAGCCCTGGTGCATCAGGGTAATGTCGGCCTGCTGGGTGCGGGTGGGCAGGCCGGTCGAGGGACCGCCTCGCTGCACTATCATGAACACGCCCGGCACCTCGGCGATGTAGGCCAGACCAATGCCCTCCTGCATCAGGGAGAGTCCGGGACCCGCGGTGGAGGTCATGGCCCGCGCGCCAGCCCAGCCGGCGCCCACCACCATGGCCACCGAGGCCAGCTCGTCCTCCGCCTGCACAATGGCATAGCGGTGGCGGCCGTGCTCGTCGGTGCGGTACTTGTGAATGCGGGCGATCATTTCCTCCACCAGGGAGCTGGACGGTGTGATGGGGTACCAGGCCACCACGGTCGCGCCGCCGAAGATGGCACCCAGTGCGGCGGCGGTATTGCCCTCAGTCATGATCTTATTGTCGTTTCCACCCGGCATCGCCTCCAATCTCGCGATATCCTGGCTGGCGCCCGAAGCTTCCATGTGCTTGTAACCCAATTCGATACATAGGTAGTTGGCATCAACTACCGCGGGCTTGCTGCCGAAGACGTCGGTGAGCACCTCCTTGGTCACCTCCAGGGGAATTCCAAACAGTTGGGCCAGGGCGCCCACGTAAATCATATTGCGCTGCTTGGCGCGCAGTTGAGGGGACTTGATGTGCTCCTTCACCAGGTTCCACGCAGGCACACCCAGGTATTGCAACTGCGGCCGCTTCAGCTCTTCCGGCAGAGGCCCGGAATCGTCGTAGATCACCAAACCGCCTTCCCGCACCTTCTCCACGTCTTCCGCCGCGGTCGCCTCATTAAAGATTACCATCACGTCGATGTCGTCTTTTCTGGCGAGATAACCTTCCCCCGAGGCGCGGATGTAGTACCAGGTGGGAAGCCCCTGAATATTGGATGGGAATAGGTTCTTGCCGGAGCAAGGAATCCCCATTTTGTAGAGGGATTTGTACAGTACGGTGTTGGATGATTGGCTGCCGCTGCCGTTCGTGGTCGCCACACAGATATTTAAGTCGTTAACCACCGCTCCGTCCATGCCCCATACTCCCTGTTTCGGATGGGAAAACTTTAGTTTTTTGTACTCTGATCCAGTGATTCCATTATAATTTCGATCGGTCATAAAAATCAAAACTTCAATCGAAAAAAAATATCCTACTTTTCGGGTGATTGATACCGTAAATCGAAAAAACGAGCGGCTGTTGCCTCGCATCTGGCGTCTGATGGGATGGTGCCCCTTTGCGTTTGGCATGATCTGGTGCGCCTATCTGGGCTTGGGTGGCACCCTGCGATACGATTTGGGGCTGGTGCTGTTGGCCGGAGGAATGGGCGCGGCGTGGCTGCTGGGCATGCGGCTGTGGCCGCTGG
This sequence comes from SAR324 cluster bacterium, assembly GCA_027297205.1. Lineage (GTDB taxonomy): Bacteria > SAR324 > SAR324 > SAR324 > JACQKK01 > JAPUIH01. Next base: position 4,449 of record JAPUIH010000097.1, read on the forward strand.
CGCTGCTGGCGCTGCTGCTGCTTTCTCCGCTGGCTTACCGGCTGGAAGTGGCATTGCCCCGGCAAGCCGGGGAGTTGCGGTCCCTTGCGCCGGAAAGCTACCTGCGCATCCGAGGCACGGTGCGCCGCCAGACCCTGGGGAGAGCGCGGGAAGAGCGGGAGCCGTGGCTGCTGCTGGGAGAAGCCGAGGTCTCCGGTGCGGGCGGGGTGTGGCGCTTTGACGAGTTGCAGGTTCTCATGCCGCGCGACCAGCGCAAAATGCGGGTGTATTACCGGCGCGAGGTGCGCATCGGGGGCAAGCTGGAACGCACCTTGTTCCAGGAAGGCAGGTTCAGCCTGCGTCTGCGGGAGGCAGAGTACCATCTGGCCACGCGGCCCATTGGCGGCTGGCGAGCCGAAGGGCTGCGCACCGCACTGCGCGACCGCGCGGCCTACTATCTGCGCAAACCGGCCCTTGCCATTTATCTGCCCATTGTGCTTGGGGTGCGCGAGCGGAAATCGCCGGAAGCGCGGGAGGTCGTGGGGGCCTTCAGACGGGTGGGCATCTCCCATTTGTTCGCCATCAGCGGCCTGCATATCGGGCTGCTGTTCTTGCTGCTGCTGGCCGTCTCCCACCAACTGATAGGCTTGCTGCTGCGGGGCCAGGGCCTATTGCGAGTCCGCACCACGGCCCGGGTGGTGATCATGGGCCTGATCTGGATCTATATCGCGCTGATCGGCTTTCCCATCCCTGCCGTGCGGGCGGCGATCATGGTCTCCATGCTCGTATGGGGCGAACTGTGGGGCACGCGCACGCCCAGACTATACCTGCTCTGTCTGGCGGCGTTGATCCTTGTCGGCATCACCCCATCGGTGATCTACGACGTTTCCTTCCAGCTTTCCTTTCTGTCCTTCTTTTTTCTGATTTCCGCCCTTAATTTCCAACAATCCTACCGCCTGGCCCACGGAACGCCTGCATTGCAAGGCATGATGCGCCGCCTGCTCTCCGTGGGGACGATGAACCTGGCGGTCACACTTGCCATCACCCTGGGTATTTGGCCGGTGGTGGCCATCAATTTCGGCCAGCTTTCCCTGCTGGTTTTCCTGGGCAATCTGTTGATGATTCCCATCCTGAGCCTGGTGGTGCTGCCCAGTGGACTGCTGGCCATGCTGATCAGCTTGGCGTATCTGGGCCAGAGGCCAGGGGGTGGGCTTGAATTCGTTTTATTCACCTGGCTGCAATGGGTGCTCGATGGCTGGCTCTGGCTGATCCAGCTGATCGACCGGCTGGGCGGGGCCTTGGTCTTTCCCATGCAGTTGGATTGGCAACCCCGGCAATTGTTCCTCTACTATGCCGCCTTGCTGGCGGGGATTCTCCTGTTGGCGCGGCTGAGCCGATTCAAAACCCGTGCGGAATTTTCCGCATCCACCAAATTGCCCGCAAATCCATTCCTGGAAAGGATTTGCGCGAAATTCCGCAAAATTTTGGATTAAAAAGCGAATTGCAATTCGTTATATTCTGACGTTATATAGATTGTGATGGGGATTTTGCCTCCGCTGGCAGCCAATTTGCCTGTCATGAGGCGTGCGGCTCATCATATTCAGGCGTTCTCTCCGATTTTTGCAACACCTGCAGGAGGAGTCCAAGAATGGATGGAAATAATCAGGAGTTGAGCACAACAGTTCAAGAGGCCGTTTCCGTTGATACCCTTGTGCAAGAGCATCGGAGTTTGGATGAAAAGGTAACCGAGCTTTCCGATAGATCCTTTTTGACCACGGATGATCATATGGAATTGGCCCGCCTGAAAAAGGAAAAATTGCGAATTAAAGACCGGATCGCCCAATTATCAAGCCAGAGGGAGTCGGCCTGATTGCTTCACATGACGATTGATTGAAAGAAACTCCGCTCCGGCGGAGTTTTTTTTGCCCTCGATTCCACCTTTCCCATCGACGGGAACCATGAAATCCCTGACCCTGGTGCTCGCCGCCGCACTGTTTGCCGGATATGCGATGACATTTCTGCTCAATCGCATGTTGCTGCGCTGGCCCGCCGGCAAGACCCTGTTCGGGAATTGGGGCCGCTGCGCGCGCTGTGCCGGCCCGTTGCCCTGGCAGGCCCTGCTGCCGGGATTGGACTTGCTCTGGCCAGGCAAGCTGCCCGCCTGCGGCCATGCCATGCCCGTCTGGCGGGTGTTCAACCTGATCGCTCTGCTGGCGGGCAGCGGCTGGCTGGCCTGGCTGCACGCCGCGCAGCCGCTTTTCGCGCTCTCCCAGGCTCTGCTGTTGCTGTTTGTATTGCTGCCCCTGGCCGCCATCGACGCCAGGGTGCTGGAGGTTGAGCCCCGGCTGGTGCTGGGCGGCATTGTATTGCGTCTGGCGGCGCTGGCGCTCGTGCATCCCGATCAGCTGGCTCCCATGCTGGGTGGAATGTTGATGGGGGCGGGGCTGTTCGCCATGGTGGATTTCTGCTACCGCGCCCTGCGGCGGCGGCCAGGACTGGGCGAGGGCGACGCGGCAGTGATGGGGTTGATCGGCGCCTTTGTGGGCTGGCAGGGCATCCTCCCCGTGGCGGCGCTGGCGGCGCTGGGCGGGCTGGCGGTGGGGCTGCCTTTTCTGCTGGCGGCGCGCCGCCCTCTCACCACGGCTATCCCCTTCGTGCCCTTCCTCGCCGCCGCTGGTCTGATCGTCTATCTCGGCCAAACCCTGTGGGGCGATACCTGGTGGGGCTGGATATTCATGCTGCGCCCCGCGCTGCCTGGCTAACAATACCCACCGGCCCCGCTCACGGCATCGTCCGCTTGCCCTGTTCCGTCAGAAATTCCGCCAGCTTGGTCAAGGCCTGGGCGCGCATGGATTTGGCGTTCTTTGCTTCGGGTTCCAATTCCGCGTAAGTGCGCCCGGAGCCCGCCGGTTCGAAGATAGCATCCCACCCGAAGCCGCCGGAGCCTCGGGGCGGTACGATCCGTCCCGCAACGCGGCCTTGAAAATAATGTACCCTCCAGCCATCGTGATAGCCCACCCCGCACAGTGCCTCGGCGGACAGGTCGCCAGCCGGCTCCAGGGCCCGCACAAGGCCCGCCGGCCCCAATCCCCTCAAAAAAAACTTGATGAACGGGCCCGGCAAATCGCCCCAAGCCGTAAATACCAATACCGTGTCCTCCACCAGCAGGGGCACGCCCAGGCGCCGGAAGGCCTGGGCCGCCTTATGCCTCACCAGGGGCTGCAGGGCGGTGACTTGCAGCTCCTCCAGTGCCAGGGACACGCCCTGCACCGGCAAGGGCAGAATGGCCTCGGCCTCGCGCAGCTTGCCGGCATTGGAGGTGACAAAGCACAGGGTTTTTCCGGGGGCGGGGTTCATGGCCACGGGACTCTATCAGGTGCTGGAAAGGGCCTGCTGCCGGGCGGGTGGGGATTCGCCCCGGCGGCCTTGGGCAGCATGTAGCACGGGCAATCCACCCCGGCAAGCGGATGGGGCCGGGTCCGCTTGTTCCGGCGGCGAAAGCCTGTTATAGGTGCGCACTCATGAACAACCGTGCCCGTCCGGCTCCTGCCCGCAACCCATTCATCCGCCCCGTGCCTGCCCCGCGATGAGCGACCTGCTGATTGAAAATATACGCCTGCCTTCCGGCGATCCGGCCAGCCTGCTGATTCGGGCTGGACGCATCGAGTCAATCGGCGCAAATCTGACGGCCCCGGCCGATATTGCAAGGGTGGAGGGCCGCGGGCTGCTGGCCCTGCCCGGCTGCATCGACATGCATGTCCACTTCCGCACGCCGGGCGGCGAGCACAAGGAAACCTTGCTCACCGGCGCAGCCGCGGCGGTGAAGGGCGGCACCACCACCTGCGCGGACATGCCCAATACCTCTCCTCCCACCACCACCATGGCGGCCCTGGAGGACAAGCTGGCCCGTGCCGAGGGCGCGCGGGCCAACCTGCTCATCAACTTCGGCGCGGAGCCGGACAACCTGGAAGAAGTGCGGCGGGCGGTGGTTCATCCGGCGGTGAAGGCCCTTAAGATTTACATCGGCCCGTCCACGGGCGTGGGAGGACTGGCGCCCCAGGCGGTGGAAAACCATATGCGCCTCGCCGGGGAGCTTGGGTTGCCCGTGATGGTGCACGCCGAGGACATGGAGATCATCGCCGCCAACGACGCCGCTTTCCCACATGAGGTGCGCCACCATTCCGACCTGCGCAGCCTGGAGGCGGAATTGAGCGCCGTGCGGCACGCCCTGGGTCTGGCGGAAAGCTACGGCACCAAACTCTATCTGGCCCATGTCACCTCAGCCAAAGTACTGGATTTGGCGGAGGACAGCGGGCTCGGGGAGCAGCTGCTGGTGGAGGTCTGCCCCCACCACCTTCTTCTTTCCACCGGGCATATCGCCGGGCCGGTGGAAAACCGCTACAAAGTGAATCCACCTCTGCGGGACGAGCAGGAGCGCGCCGCGCTGTTTGCGGAACTGGACGGGCGTATCGGTTGCCTGGGCAGCGATCATGCGCCCCATACTCTGGAAGAAAAACGGCACCCTTATGACCAGGCCCCCAGCGGCATACCCGGCGTGGAGTACATGCTGCCCTTCGCGCTTACATGGTGGCGGGAAGGGCGGATTTCCCTGGAGCGCATGATCGCCATTACCTCGGGCAATGCCGCGCGCTTTTTCGGGCTCAACAAGGGGGCGCTGGAGCCCGGCCTGGACGGCGACCTGGTGCTGGTGCACCCGGAACAAAGCTGGACCATCGGCGAGGGTGACCAGGTGGCCAGCAAATGCGGCTGGACGCCCTATGCAGGCATGGCCCTGCGCGG
>JAPUIH010000098.1 GCA_027297205.1 SAR324 cluster bacterium
TGAGGTGCGCCGCAAATCCCCCGTTCCAAGACGCCGCGCATATGGCCGCGGGGCGCTGCGAAATATCCGGGGCAAGTCCCTGCCGTGATTTGGATTTCTCACATGGCGCTGCTAGTCTGTACAACGGCCCGGACAATATATAATGCACACGCGCGAGGGTGGGACGGGTGATCCCGCGCCGCCGCATGGCGTTTGTTGCGGGCGGTGGGGCCGTCCCGGCCATCATTCGTGATTGGTGAGAATTCCCAGGAACTGGACACGCGGCGAAGTGAACGTTAAGGCAAATTATATCGAGCAGGTGCTTGGGGAAAACCAGGATGCGCTCTACGCCATCAGGGAAATCCCCCATTTCAAGCATAGTTCGGAAGAACTGCTCAAGCTGATCTATACCTATGGGAGGGTCTACGCCCTGCGGGAAGGAGAACAGCTGACCAGGGAAGGGGAGTTCGATCAGTGGGTGTTCTTCGTCCTCAACGGCAAACTGGCCGTGTACGTGGGAGAGGAATGGGTGGACACCATCTCAAGTTCCCTGGTGGGCGAGCGTTGTATCCTGGGGGAGCCCCGCAAGGCCACCCTGAGCGCGGGCGAAGGCGGCGTCACGGCGCTGGGCGTGGACATGGCCATTCTGGACACCCTTGAGAGTGCGGGCGGACACGACCCGCAAAAAGTCCCGCTATATGGGGAATTGCTGTCAATCATTACAGGGGAAATTATCAACCGCATCGCCGATCTCGCCTACAACCAGCTGGAAATCTCCAACAAGCTGGCCATCAACGTGAAGTCGGAGGCGGTGACCGATGTGATCAACGGATTTCTTGCGCATGAGTATAGGGGCCGTCCTGAGGTCAACATGGCCATCTATAAATTCCTGGCCAGGAAGGATCGGGTGCTGCTGGGCATGGCCCTGGAGAGCGACAAGATTACCGTGGATACCCGCAAGCTGTTCGCCCTTTGCGTCAATAGTGGCCGTACCGCGCTCACCCTGGAACTGGCCAATCTGGTGCACGATTTTTCGCTGGAGGATAGCCAGGCCCTGGAAGAGGATGCGGGGCATTACACGGAGCAGTTCAATTTCTATGCATTCGTGGGCCAGGTGTATGCACGGATTATTGAGCAGTACGGCGCCACCAAGTTCGGCCTGCCCGGGGGCAGGCCGCTCCGCGAGTCGGCATGGCGGCAAAAATTCCGCCTGCGCGGGAGTATGAGCGTTGATCTGGCTAATGTGTGCATATGGCTAAAATCCGCCTACCGCTTTACGGACCTGGAGATTGTCGAGGCCCTGCGGTTCATGCTGCACGAGGCGAGTGCCTACACCGACCAGATCAATATGGCGAACAGGCAGATCATGATCGAATTAAGCCGGATCAAGGTCTTGCAAAAGCTCGACTCGATCGTGAACGACAGCGAAAAGTTCACTCCGCAATTCTACGATTCAAAGACCCTTGAGGAAATGATTCCCGAGTTCAGCAAGCAAATCCTGGAGGTGCACTTGATCAAGCCCTACATGGAGCGGCTGGAGCAAGCGGGTCTGGTGGAACCTCCGCGGAGCCCCCCTGCCGGTACGGAAGCCACGGCCCAGCCGGAGCAGGCGCGGCAGCCGGAGCAAAATGAGGTTAAGGATGGCGAGCAGTCATCGCAGGATTTGGCGGACTCCCTCTTCGATTGAATGACCCGCCGCATCAGGATCATTCCCCGCCGCCCGGCGGCGCCCTCAATTAATCCAAGTTTTACCAAGCTTCGCGCGGCACGGCGCCGGCCGGTCCTGCCGCCCGCGCGGATGGGTGCGCACCCTCATGCTTTTGCCCGCCATGCTGGTGCTGGCCGCCACGGTGCCGCATGGGCAGGCGCGCCACGGGGACGGGTCCGCACTCCCGCGCCCGTTGCTGCCCGTGTCCGCAGAGCCGGCCGCCGCCACCGGCCCGGCGTCTCCCGCCGGGGAGGACGGGTCCGCCGCTTCCGGGGGAATCATCGACGAACGGCTGGAAGCCTCGGCCAGGAAGGTTGCCGCCAAGGCGGCCCATGCGGCAAGGGAATCCCTGCGCGGGCAGTCCATCACCCTGGGCCCGACATTTTCCGTGGTCGACATCAAGTTCTTCAGGGATGAAAAGTTCGCGGACGGGCCGTCCCCAAGCGCAAAAATGACCGACAATGGCCGTCTTACGCTCTTTCTGCGCTACCAGACCGAGGAAACCTATTTCATCGAAGCGCCCATGCAGGTGGGGTTTTTCCGCTTCGGCTACAATTTCATCAGCTACTTCATGACCTTCAAGACGGAGAAACAGGAAACCCTGGATGAAATATTCGGCGAGGACCTTGGCACAGGCGCCTCCGGCGAGGTGCTGGGCTTCGCGCCGTTCCTGTTCGTGGTGCTGGGGCCGCTTTATCCGGGCACGGAGATTTACTGGAAAACGGGTGCGGGAATCGGGGTGGCGGTGCTCCGATACGAGGCGGACGTGCTGTACAGAAACAACCAATCGCCGAACTCCTCGCGCGAGCGGCTCTCGGACAAGGACTACGCGCCCAACTTCTTCCAGCAGGCGCTGTGGGAGCTGGACATTGGCAACTGGGTGCTGACGTTCCAAATCAGCCAAATTACGGGAAGTACGCAGACGGGCGGTTTCTTCTACAATGAGCGCTCTTTGTCCCTGGGATACGGCATTACGTTTTAATTCGCCCGTATTTTTGCCATGATAATGTCGCATTTTCCGCCCTGTCCAGATGAGGTTCGGGCAATCGGCGAACACAATGAGATGGGTATGAGAGCGAAAAGGCTGTTGTTTTGCGCCAGTCT
>JAPUIH010000099.1 GCA_027297205.1 SAR324 cluster bacterium
CCCCAAGCTCTACAAGGATCAGAATAAGACGGAGAAAATTCTGCTGCTCTTTATGGTGCTGGAGGAAATCACGCTGCTGGAGGAGGCCGGGCAGCCCATGGACAGCCTGGTGGGCAAGACAAGGGGCGAGGTGGCCCAGGCTTTCGTGCAGCGGGTTTACCGGGGTCGTTAACCGATTCCTTCCAGTCTTGCAGCCCCACCGTGGCCGGCCCTACCCTCAGTAATAATCAGTAATAAATGGTGCGCGTGCGATGATAGGGCGGCAGGCCGGTCTTGTCCTGTCCCGCGCTCCAGAGCAGATAGTCCACCTCCGCCGCACTGGGGGCCAACTGCCCCGCGGGGCTGTGGGATGCCAGGGCCCGCGCGATCCATTCGCAGGCCCAGATGGTGGCGGCGCGCAGCTCCACCTCCTCCAGGCTGCCGGCGGCCAGTTCTTCTTTTCGGTCCATGCGCCGCGCCAGCTCCGGCGCCGGCACCAGGATGCCCTCCTTGCGCAGCACCTGGGGCACCTTGTAATCGGCGAAGGCCGTCAACTGCTCCAGACCCCGCAGCCGGCCCAGCGGGTGGCCGGGCAACATGCGCGCCAGGTCCGCCACGCAAATCTGGGCGCGCTTGTAAAACCGCACCTTCCGCCCGCGCCAGACCGCCTCGTCGCGGAAAGAGGGAAAGTCCCGCACGATGGCTTGCGCCAGCTCCGGCGCGTTGCCCGCACAGCTTTCCACCAGATTGGCGAACTCACCGCCCCATTGCGAGCACAGCACCCGCCCGGCTTCGCGCAGATTGGCCAGCCGTTCTTCCATGAGAGGCGGCGGGCGGCCGCTGCCCCGCAGCATCCGCCGCAATTGCACCTCGTTCAGCTCCGCCAGAAACTCGCCCTCCCAGAGGGGCAGCCGGTCCTCGCGGATGGCCCGCCGCAAAGCCGCCGCCAGGGCCCAGTATCCGTCGTGCAGCCCACCCGCCGCTGGAACCCGCCAGCGCGGTTCGGTATCCCAAAAGCAGAAATTGAGAGCCTCCAGGACCAGCAGGTAGTTGAGAAAGCGCCTCGGTTTCAGGAAGGTGCAATGCAGCCCGTCTTCGCCTGGCCGGGGCGCCTCCATTTGACCATGGGCCTTGGCGAAGGCCTGCACCGCCGCCGCGTCGATGTGCAGCGAGGCCGCCCCCTCGGCCACGGGAGCGGTTGATGAGAGCACCCCCAGTCTATCTTCGGCATTGAGCGAGAAATCGAAAGGCCCACCCATGGGAGTGGCTCCTTGGGTTTGAGTATCGAATGCGAAACGAGCAGGCCGCAAAATCCTATGCTGGCGCCCGGGAAATTGCAAAAGGGAGAACGGGCCTGCTATGGGAGTAGATCGGCGCGCTGCCGCCAAAGAATGCGCGTACCATCATCAGCGGGAAATTATGAGCAGGATTACAGCCGAAAGCCTGCGGGCGGCCCTGCCCGTGATGGGCGGAGAGCGCTCTCTGCCCGGCTTGGAGGGGCCGATCGTCATTCACCGCGACGGGTTCGGCATACCCCATGTGCGGGCCGGTACGGAACACGATGCCTTCTTCGGCCAGGGTTTCGTGCACGCCCAGGACCGCCTGTGGCAAATGGAGTACGACCGCCTGCGGGCCCGCGGCCGCTGGAGCGAGGCGGTGGGCGGCGAAGGTCTGGCCCAGGACAAGCTGATGCGGCGCTTTCAGATCTGGCGCACTCTGGAGCAGGACTATGCCGCCTTGAGCGGAGACGCACAGGCCATGCTGCAAGCCTATAGCTCGGGGGTGAACGCCTTTCTGGCCGGGCCCGATCCGCTGCCGGTGGAGTTGCAGGCGTTGGAGATGCAGCCCGAGCCCTGGCGGGCCGGGGATTGTCTGGCCGTCATGAAGGTGCGGCATATCATGATGGGGGTCTGGGAAGGCAAGTTGTGGCGTGCCCGGCTGGTGCAAACGCTGGGCGCGGAAAAAACGGCCCTGCTCCATCCGGGCTATCAGCAGGGTCAATTGCTGATGCTGCCACCGGGCCAGCGCTTCAACGGCCCCATCCTGGACGGTCTGGCCGAGCTGTCCGCGGGCCTGGCCGGCCTGCCCCGGTTGCAGGAAGACCCGGCCGCCGGCAGCAACAACTGGGTCGCAGGGGGCGCACGCACGGCGTCCGGCAAGCCCCTGGTTGCGGGCGATCCCCACCGCGCCCTGGACGTGCCCAACGTGTATTACCAGAACCACCTGGCCTGTGCGGACTTCGACGTGGTGGGTTTTTCCTTCCCCGGCATGCCCGGTTTTCCCCATTTCGCCCACAACGCCCACGTGGCCTGGTCCATCACCCATGGCCAGGCGGATTACCAGGACCTGTTCATCGAGCAGTTCAATCCAGAGCAGCCAGCCCGCTATCGCTGGCAAGAGGACTGGCGGGAGGCGGAAGTCTGCGAGGAGCGCATCGCTGTGAGGGGAGAGGCTTCCGTCGAACTGAGCCTGTACCGCACCCATCACGGCCCCATCATTGCCGGGCACCCGCGGGAAGGGTGGGGCCTGGCCTTCTGCTACACGGCCATGGCCGCCCCCAACCGCACCATGGACGCCGTGTACCGGATGCTGCGCGCCGCAAACGCGGACCAACTGGAGGAGGCCCAGCGGCACTGGGTGGATCCGGTGAACAACATGGTCTATGGGGATGTGCACGGAGAATTCGGCTACCGCACACGCGGCGAACTGCCCCTGCGGCCCAGGGCCAATGCCTGGCTGCCCGTGGCGGGATGGACGGGGGAATACGAGTGGCGGGGCGCGGTGCCTTTCGAGGAAATGCCCGCCGCGCGCAACCCGCGGGCGGGCTACGCCTATTCGGCCAACAACCGCATCGTGGATGAAACCTATCCGCACTACATTGCCTTGGACTTCGCGCCCGGTTTTCGCGCAGAGCGTATCAACGCCCTGTTGAGCACGGGCTCGGGCCTGCAGGTGGAGGATATGGGCCGCATGCACGGCGACGTGCTTTCCGTGCCCGCCACCGCCTTCAAGGCGCTCTATGGCAAGATTACGCCGCAAGACGAGGGCGCTGCCCTGGCATTGCAACTGCTGGAGCAATGGGATTGCCAGATCAGCGCGCATAGCCCCGCCCCCCTGCTGTTCGCGGCCTTCCGGCAGCGCCTGCTGCACGCCGTGCTCGATCCGCTGCTGGGAACCCTGGCCGCCACGGCGTTCCAGGATCGTGGCCATGGCGCCGCCCGCATGTTGCGCCGCACCATGGCCCGCCTGCACGAGTTGATCGCCGAGGACGATACGGCCCTGCTCCCGCAAGGAGCAAGCTGGGCAGTCTTGATGGCGCGGGCCTTGAGCGAGGCAGTGCAAGGGTTGCAGGCGCGCCTGGGCGGTCGGATGGAGGGGTGGCGCTGGGATATGGAGCACAAGACCGGCGCGGTGCATCTGTTGTCCAGAAGTTTTCCCGATGCCGCCTCCCTGCTTGATCCCCCGCCCATCCCCATGGCCGGAGACGGGGATACGTTGCTGGCCGGAGGCATCCAAGCGGAGCAGGGCTTTCAGGTGGAAACCCTCTCCACCGCCCGCTATGTGTTCGACACGGGGGACTGGAACCGCTCGGCCTGGGTCATTCCCGGCGGGGCCTCCGGCCATCCGGGCAGCCCCCACTATGCCGATCAGACCGGGCATTTCCGGGAACTGCGCATGCACCCCATGCTCTACGACTGGGATCGCATCGCCACCCAGGCGGAGAGCACCCAGCACCTGCAGCCTGAGCAATAAGCCTGGCGTGGCGGCTGCCGCTTCCCGGGGTCGGAATCTTCCGGCGCGCCGTAGGCTGGGTTACAATTTTTCCTTGTGCGGAAAAGAGCCTCAATGATACCTCATAGGTGATCCGCCGCGGGCCTCAAGGCGGCGCAAATTTGCTGCAAGCGATTTATGAAATACGTAATTATTCAGGGCGACGGGATGAGCGACCTGCTCGAACGCCCGCAGTCCCAGGATACGCCCCTGGAAGCCGCGCGCACCCCGCATTTCGACCGGGTGGCCGGGTGTGGCCTGTACGGCCTCATTCACACCATTCCGGAAGGCATGCCCCCCGGCTCCGACGTGGGCAATCTGAGCCTGTTCGGCTATGACCCCAGGCAATTTTATACAGGCCGCTCCCCCCTGGAAGCCGCGGCCATGGGCGTCAAGCTGGGTCCCGAGGACGTGGCATTCCGCATGAATCTGGTCACCTTGCGCGGGGACACGGGCGGCGAGGAAATGGCCGACTTCAGCGGTGGACATATCGACTCGGATTCCGCCGCCGTGCTGGTGGGGGCCCTGGGGGATGCGTTGGAAGATGAATCCTTTCAGTTTTATGCGGGGGTAAGCTACCGGCATTTGCTGGTCTGGCGCAAGGGGCGGGAGGACATGAGCACCACCCCGCCCCACGACATATCCGACCGGGCCATCGCGCCCCACTTTCCGCAAGGAGAAGGGGCGGCGGAACTGAACCGCATCATGGAGGCTTCGCGCGAGCTGCTGGCGGGTCATCCCCTCAACGCGCAACGCCGGGCCGCCGGACAACCGCCGATCAGCATGGTCTGGCTATGGGGCCAAGGCAAGGTGCCCAGCATGCCCGTGTTTCGCTCCCTCTACCAACTGCGGGGCGCGGCCATCTCCGCGGTGGACTTGGTGCGCGGAGTGGCGGTGTATGCCGGCTTCGACGTGGTGCCGGTGCCCGGCGCGACCGGGTTTCTTGACACGGACTACGCCGCCAAGGGCAAATACGCCCTGCGCGCCCTGGAGGATCACGACCTGGTATTCCTGCATATCGAGGCGCCGGACGAAGCCGGGCACATGGGCGACCGCGAGGAGAAAATCAAGGCCATCGAGGCCATCGACGGGCAGATCGTGGGGCCCTTGCTGGATGGCCTGGCGGCGCTGGGTCCCTTCAAGATTCTCATCACCTCCGACCACGCCACACCCATTAGCCTGCGCACCCACTGTGCGGACCCCGTGCCTTTTGCCATGGCCAGCGCCGGGCAACTGGACAGTGGCGGCGGCACGCTCAAATACGGTGAGCGCACGGCCCTCGCCTCCGGCGTGGTGATTTCCGATGGGCATTCCATCATCGAGCGGCTGCTGGCCTGCCCCGAGTGATGCGGATCGCAGGCGGCGGATAATCCGTAAGGAAGGTCCCGCTTTGCTTGGCGGGAAGAACAACCAGGGGACCGCTTAGGCCTCCGGAAGCTGGGCCGCCTGGGACGGCTCACCCAGCAGTTCCCAGCGCCGCGCGCCCCCCAGCCAGCGTTGGCCGGGGGAGGTGTGGGGAAACTCCTCCATCAGATGGGCCGTATCGTTCACCACCGCGGCGTGCAAGGACC